>NZ_JBPCSJ010000126.1:0-11202 GCF_051007235.1 Hydrogenophaga sp.
GGCGATCCGCATCGAGCTGTTCGACGACGAGGTGGAAAGCCTGCAGCTGTTCGACCCGCTCACCGGCAAGGTGCGGCAGAAGATCCCGCGCTTCACCGTCTACCCCAGCAGCCACTATGTGACGCCGCGCGAGCAGGTGCTCAGCGCGGTCGAGGCCATCAAGGACGAGCTGCGCGTGCGCCTAGGCCAGCTGGTGGGCATGGGCAAGCTGGTGGAGGCGCAGCGCCTGGAGCAGCGCACCCGCTTCGACCTGGAGATGCTCAGCGAGGTCGGCCACTGCAAGGGCATCGAGAACTACTCGCGCCACCTGGCCGGCAGCGCACCGGGCGACCCGCCGGCCACGCTGACCGACTACATGCCCAGCGACGCCATCATGTTCCTGGACGAGAGCCACCAGATGATCGGCCAGCTCAACGCCATGTACAGCGGCGACCGCTCGCGCAAGACCACGCTGGTGGAATACGGCTTCCGCCTGCCCAGCGCGCTGGACAACCGGCCGCTGAAGTTCGACGAGTTCGAGCAGCGCATGCGCCAGTGCATCTTCGTCTCGGCCACGCCGGCCGATTACGAAAAAATGCACGCCGGCCAGGTGGTGGAGCAGGTGGTGCGCCCCACCGGCCTGGTGGACCCCGAGATCGAGGTGCGCCCCGCCACCCACCAGGTGGACGACGTGTTGCAGGAAATCCGCATCCGCGTGGACAAGAACGAGCGCGTGCTCATCACCACGCTGACCAAGCGCATGGCCGAGCAGCTGACCGACTACCTGACCGAGAACGGCGTCAAGGTGCGTTACCTGCACAGCGACGTCGACACGGTGGAGCGGGTGGAAATCATCCGCGACCTGCGCCTGGGAGCCTTCGACGTGCTGGTGGGCATCAACCTGCTGCGCGAAGGCCTGGACATTCCCGAGGTGTCGCTGGTGGCCATCCTGGATGCTGACAAGGAAGGCTTTCTGCGCGCCGAGCGCTCGCTGATCCAGACCATCGGCCGCGCGGCGCGCAACCTCAATGGCCGCGCCATCCTCTACGCCGACCGGATCACCGATTCGATGCGCAAGGCCATCGACGAGACCGAGCGGCGCCGCGCCAAGCAGACCGCGTACAACGTGGAGCACGGCATCACGCCCAAGGCGCTGAACAAGCGGGTCAAGGACCTGATCGACGGCGTCTACAGCGAAAAGGCCGGCAAGGAAGCCGACCGCCTGGCGGCCGAAAGCGCGCTGCGCGCCAGCGTGGACGAGATGAGCGAAAAGGACATGGCGCGCGAGATCAAGCGGCTGGAAAAGCTCATGCTCGAACACGCGCGCAACCTGGAGTTCGAAAAGGCCGCCCAGATGCGCGATCAGCTCCACCGTTTGAAGGAAAGGGTGCTGGGCGCACCCGGCCTGGACCACGTGGCCTGAAGGACAATCGAAGAGATAAGCGACCTCGCAGGGAATGCCCCCCGAGGGGTAGGACGGGGTCGCAACACCTGGCCCCCATTCCAACATGCAAGCAATGCCACCCGCGCAGGGCAGCCGCGGTCCGAACGAGGACACGCGCATTTACCTGGTCGAAGACGATCCCACCATCCTGCAGTTCGTGCAGCAAGCTTTGCTGCTGCGCCCGCAATGGCGCCTGATAGGCCAGGCCGGCAGCCTGGCGCAGGCCCGCCAGGGTGTGCTGCACTGCGATGCCAACGTGTTTCTGGTCGATCTGGGCCTGCCCGACGGCCGCGGCGAAGAGGTGCTGCGCCTGCTGGCCCGCCACCAGCCCGACGCGGAACTGCTGGTGTTCACCGTGTTCGGCGAGGAGTCGCGCCTGGTCGGCGCACTGGAAGCTGGCGCCACAGGCTACGTGCTCAAGGGCTGCACAGGTGAACAGCTGATCGAGGCGATCGAACAGATCCGCGACGGCGGCGCTCCGATTTCGCCGCTGCTCGCGCGCCTGTTGCTCAAGCAGTTCCGGTCGGTGCAGGACTCGTTGCCCGACCACCCGCCCGACGATCTGGTGGGGGATGTGCTGCTTTCCGAGCGCGAGACCGAGGTGCTCAAGCTGGTGGCCAAGGGCTATGTGAACAAAGAGATCGCCCAGAAACTGGGCATTTCGCCGGCGACGGTGGGCACGCACATCAAGAACCTGTACCGCAAGCTGGCGGTGCACAGCCGGGTGCAGGTGGTGCGCGTCGCGCAGGAGCGCGGCTTGCTGTGAGGCCGCTGCTGCGGCCCCTGCAGGCACTGGCCCGTGTGCCGGCCTACGTGTGGGCCGCCGTGCTGGTGGCGGGCATGCTGGCGGTGCTGGCCCTGGTCACCCGCGTGGGCCATATGCCCGGCGCGCAGGTGATCCAGCACGCGGAGCTGCGGGCCACCGATGCGCCTGGCGTGCAGACCGTGGCCTTGCCGCACGTGTGGCACAACGAGCGGCGCGACTGGTCGGGCCATGCCACCTACCGCCTGGGTTTGCCGCTGGCGCTGGCCGGCACCCCGCTGGACAACCGCCTGGGCCTGCTGCTGCCCCGTGTGGGCGTGCGCTACCGGGTCCTGTTCAACGGGCAGGAGGTGGCGGCCGAATGCTGGCGGCGTGGCCCCGGCTATTGCGACGCCGGCACCCACGCGCACTTTGTGGCCTTGCCGGCCGCGCTCATGGCGCCGGTGTGGGCGGACAACCGCATCGACATTGAACTGCAGGGCCAGCCGCTGCGCATCAGTGGCCTGTCCCCGGTGTGGGTGGGGCCGCACGACACACTGAACCAGCGCTACCGGTGGCTCAGCTGGTGGCAGGTCGATCTGACCTGGATGGTCACCGCCTCGGCGTTCATGATGGGCTTGTTGTCACTGCTGATCTGGGTGCGCACCACCGAGCGCCTGTTCGGCCTGCTCGGCGGCGGCCTGCTGGTGCTCACGGTGCGGCTGTGGCTGTCCACGCCGGTGTTCGTGCCAGGCCACTTCGCGCTGTGGGACTACCTGCACAAGCTCAGCTTCACCTGGTACTGCGGCTTTGTATACCTGTTCATGTCCGAACTGTTCGACTTTCGCCAGGGCATCGTGCGCCGTCTGGTGGTGGCCATGATGGCCCTGGGCCCGTTCTGGCTGGCCGCGCTGGAGTGGACGGTCAACTACCAGCTCTATCGGCTGTGGACCGGTGTGATCGTGCTGGTCTGTGTGGCGGCGCTCTTGGCCGTGATCCACCGCGCCCGCTGGGGTATGAACGTCAACCAGCGCATGATGGTCGTGGTGGGGCTGGCGGTGATGGTCACTGGTTTGCGCGACTTTCTGGTGGTGCAGATGGGCTTGCCGGGCGATGTTGACATCCGCTGGATGACGCCGGGCAGCCTGGTGCTGATGTTCGCCATGGGCTGGGTGCTGGTGCGGCGCACGGCGGTGGCCCTGGAGCAGGTGGCCCGGCACAACACCGAACTGGCGCAGAAGGTGCGCGAGCGGGAAGAGGAACTGCACGCCGTGTTCGACCGCCTGCAGGCGGTGGAAAGCCAGCGCGTGCTCGAAGCCGAGCGCCGGCGCCTGACGCGCGACATGCACGACGGGCTGGGCAGTCAGCTGGTGCAGACGCTCAACATGGTGCGCAGCAGTGGCCAGCGGATCGAGAGCGCAGCGGTGGCGTCCATGCTGCACCACGCGCTGGAGGAACTGCGGCTGACCCTGGACTCGCTGGAACCCATGGACGGCGACCTGCCGACCATCCTGGGTACGCTGCGCCAGCGCGTGGAGCCTGCGCTGCAGGCGGCCGGCATCGAGCTGGCGTGGCAGGTGGAAGAGGTGCACGCCGTGCCGGGGCTTGAAGCGCGCGGCGTGATGCACCTGTTCCGCTGTCTGCAAGAGGTGTTTGCCAACGTCGTCAAGCACGCGCAGGCCACGCGGGTGACGGTGCGCACCTGGGAAGAGGGCGGACGCATCGGCCTGAGCGTGGCCGACAACGGGGTCGGGCTGGGCGCCGCGTCCCACGAGCTGTTCCAGGGCGGCGGGCGTGGCATCGGCAACATCCGCCTGCGCGCGGCCGAGATCGGCGCCACGGTGCACTTTTCGTCCGCCCAGCCCGGCACCTGTGTGAGCTTCGTGTTCGACACGCGCCCCGGAGCGGCGGCGCGTTGATGTTGGTTTGTCCAGGACAAACGGGCTTAGAATGCGGGTAGCCGAGCAAATCACTTGGGTTTAGCGGTATACTCGACGAAAACAGTCGGGAAACTTCGGCAAGAGAACCACGCACAGCGTGGTGGGTGGGCGGAGAAGCGGTTTTGGGAACGGTGTTTCCCTCGACCTCCCTACGACAGTCAAGCCACACAACCAGGAGCTTGAAATGCGCCTCACGACCAAAGGCCGCTTTGCGGTCACCGCCATGATCGATCTGGCCCTGCGCCAGAACAACGGACCTGTCACGCTCGCGGCCATCAGCCAGCGGCAACAAATTTCGCTGTCCTACCTGGAGCAGCTGTTCGGCAAACTGCGCCGCCACGAACTGGTGGAATCCACCCGTGGCCCGGGCGGCGGTTACACGCTGGGCCGCAAGGCCACCGACATCACGGTGGCGGACATCATCGTGTCGGTGGACGAACCCATTGACGCGACCCAGTGCGGTGGCAAGGAAAACTGCCACGGCGAGGGCAACCGCTGCATGACCCACGAGCTGTGGGCTCAGCTGAACGCCAAGATGGTGGACTTCCTCGACTCCGTGTCGCTGCAATCCCTGGTGGACGAGCAAGTCGCCAAGGGCGTGGTGGTCGAGAACGTGCCCATGATCAAGCGCGCCATTTCCAGCGCGCCCGTGGTCAAGCCCATCCGCGTGAATGCCCCGAACTCGGTGTTCGCCCTCGGAGGCGTTGCCTTGTCCAAATGAGCGGAGCCGGTGTTCGCACCGGCATCCGATGGTTGGTGTGGCACTCGCGTTGCGGGAGCCACAGTCCTGATCCCACGATTTCCCCACACAGAACCTGCCGCCATGAGCACGCCGCACTTTCCCATTTTCATGGACTACAGCGCCACCAACCCCTGCGACCCGCGGGTGGTGGACGCCATGATCCCCTGGTTGCGCGAGCACTTCGGCAACCCGGCTTCGCGCAGCCACGCCTGGGGCTGGGAAGCTGAAAAAGCTGTCGAGACCGCCCGTGAACAGGTGGCAGCACTGATCAACGCCGATCCGCGCGAAATCGTCTGGACCTCGGGAGCCACCGAGTCCAACAACCTGGCCTTGAAGGGTGCGGCGCACTTCTACAAAACCAAGGGCAAGCACCTGATCACGGTGAAGACCGAGCACAAGGCCGTGCTGGACACCATGCGCGAGCTGGAGCGCCAGGGCTTTGAGGTCACTTACCTGGACGTGCAGGCCGACGGCTTGCTGAACCTGGACGCCTTCAAGGCCGCGATCCGCCCCGACACCATCCTGGCCTCGGTCATGTTCGTGAACAACGAGATCGGCGTGATCCAGGACATTGCCGCCATCGGCGCGATCTGCCGCGAGAAGGGCGTGATCTTCCACGTGGACGCGGCGCAGGCCACGGGCCGGGTGGACATCGACCTCACGAACCTGCCGGTCGACCTCATGAGCCTGACCAGCCACAAGACCTATGGTCCCAAGGGCATCGGCGCGCTGTACGTGCGCCGCAAGCCGCGCATCCGCATCGAGGCGCAGATGCACGGTGGCGGCCACGAGCGTGGCATGCGCTCGGGTACGCTGCCCACCCACCAGTGCGTGGGCATGGGCGAGGCCTACCGTATCGCCAAGGAAGAGATGCACGCCGAGAACCAGCGCATCCGCGCCCTGCACGACCGCATGGTGGCGGGCCTGAAGGACGTCGAAGAGGTGTTCATCAACGGTCACGAGACGCAGCGCGTGCCGCACAACCTGAACATGAGCTTCAACTACGTCGAAGGCGAGTCGCTGATCATGGGCATCAAGGGGCTGGCGGTGTCGTCCGGTTCGGCCTGCACCTCGGCCAGCCTGGAGCCCAGCTACGTGTTGCGCGCCCTGGGCCGCAGCGACGAACTGGCCCACAGCAGCCTGCGCATGACGATCGGCCGCTGGACCACCGAAGAAGAAATCGACTACGCGATCGCCACCATCAAGGAAAACGTCGCCAAGCTGCGCGAGTTGTCCCCCTTGTGGGAAATGTTCAAGGACGGCGTTGACCTGTCCACCATTCAGTGGGCTGCCCACTGAACGTATGAAGGAGAAAGACCATGGCCTATTCTGAAAAAGTTGTTGACCACTACGAAAACCCCCGCAACGTCGGCTCGTTCGACAAGGGCGATGAGTCCGTCGGCACCGGTATGGTGGGCGCGCCCGCCTGCGGCGACGTGATGAAGCTGCAGATCAAGGTGAATCCCAGCACGGGTGTGATCGAAGACGCGCGCTTCAAGACCTACGGTTGCGGTTCCGCCATCGCGTCGAGTTCGCTGGTGACCGAGTGGGTCAAGGGCAAGACGCTGGACGAAGCGGCGGCCCTCAAAAACAGCGAAATCGCCGAAGAACTGGCGCTGCCGCCGGTGAAGATCCACTGCTCCATCCTGGCCGAAGACGCCATCAAGGCCGCGGTGGACGACTACCGCAAGAAGCACGCGAACTGAAGTCCTGCCATGTCCGTCACGATTTCTGAAGCCGCAGCCCGGCACGTCACGCGCTACCTGGCCAAACGGGGCAAGGGCGTGGGCGTGCGCCTGGGCGTCAAGACCACCGGTTGTTCGGGCCTGGCCTACAAGCTGGAATACGCCGACGAGATCGCGCCGGAAGACGTGGTGTTCGAGGCCAATGGCGTGAAGGTGCTGGTCGATCCGAAAAGCATGCCGTACATCGACGGCACGCAGCTGGACTTCGTGCGCGAAGGGCTGAACGAGGGGTTCAAGTTCCACAACCCCAACGAGCGCGACCGCTGCGGTTGCGGCGAGAGCTTCCGCGTCTGACGCAGCCCTAGCGTCTGACTGGTGCCGCCAGCGGGTTCGCTCCCTGGCGGCTTTTGTTTGGTGCCACCATGAACCTGCAATCCAACGATTTCGAACTGTTCGAACTGCCCGTGGGCTTTGCGCTGGACCGCGCGCAACTGGACGAGCGCTGGAAGGCGCTGCAGCGCGAGGTGCACCCCGACCGCCACGCCGCGGCGGATGCGCAGACCCAGCGCCAGGCCATGCAGTGGTCGGTGCGCATCAACGAGGCCTACCAGCGCCTGAAGGACCCGCTGCAGCGCGCGGCCTACCTGTGCGAGCTGCACGGCGCGCCGATCCAGGCCGAGAACAACACGGCCATGCCCGCCGCCTTCCTGATGCAGCAGATGGAATGGCGCGAAGCCCTGGACGATGCCACCACCGCTGCGCAGCTGGACGACATGGCCGACGAAGTGGCCGCCGCCCGCCAGCGCATGCTGGCGGACCTGCAGCAGACCGCCGATGTGCAGCGCGACTGGCCTGCGCTGGCCGGCCAGGTGAGAGCCCTCATGTTCGTTGAGCGTTTTGCGCGCGACGTGTCGGGGCGTCTCGATCAACTGGGACAATAAGAGGTTCGTCGGCGTTCCGACCTGTTTTCAGCTCTCCGTACATGGCACTCCTGCAGATCTCCGAGCCCGGCCAATCCCTAGACCCGCACCAGCGCCGCGTGGTGGTGGGCATCGACCTGGGGACCACCCATTCGCTGGTGGCGGCCGTGCGGCACGGCGTGGCCGAATGCCTGCCCGCGCTGGACGGCAAGGCCATCCTGCCCAGCGTGGTGCGTTACCTGGACCCTGCCCAGGGCGGTGCCGGGCGCCAGATCGGTTTTGATGCGCTGGCCGCCCAGATCGGTGACCCCGCCAACACCATCAGTTCGGTCAAACGCCTGATGGGCCGCCGACGCGATCAGGTGGTGGATGTGGACAAGCTGTCGTATGCGGTGGTGGACGAGAACGGCATGGCCGTGGTGGACACCGTGGCCGGGCGCAAGACGCCGATGGAGGTGAGCGCCGAGATCCTGGCCACGTTGCGCTTTCGCGCCGAAGACAGCTTTGACGATGAACTGTTCGGCGCCGTGATCACCGTGCCCGCGTACTTCGACGACGCCCAGCGGCAGGCCACCAAAGACGCGGCTCAGCTGGCCGGCATCAACGTGTTGCGCCTGATCAACGAACCCACGGCCGCCGCCATCGCCTACGGCCTGGACAACGGCAGCGAGGGCGTCTACGCCATCTACGACCTGGGCGGCGGCACCTTCGATATTTCCATCTTGCGCCTGACGCGTGGCGTGTTCGAGGTGCTGGCCACGGGCGGCGATTCCGCCCTGGGCGGTGACGACTACGACCAGGCGCTGGCCGCCTGGGTGCTGCAGCAGGCGGATCTGGGCCCGGTGGCCGACGCCGCCGAGCGCGCCGCGCTGCACCGCGAAGCACGGCGGGTGAAAGAGCAGCTGACGGGCCACGAGAGGGCCACGTTCCGTGCCGAGATTGAAGGTCGCGCCATTGAACAGGCCGTGCGCCGCGAAGACTTTGAAGCCTGCACATCCGAACTGACCGCCCGCACCCTGACGGCGGTGCGCAAGGTATTGCGCGATGCGAATGTGGCAAAAGACGAGGTGCAGGGCGTGGTGATGGTGGGCGGTTCCACCCGCATGCCGGTGATCCAGCGAACCGTGGGCGATTTCTTCGGTCGCGAACCGCTGACCAACCTGAACCCCGACGAGGTGGTGGCGCTGGGCGCCGCCATCCAGGCCAACGCGCTGGCGGGCAACAGCAAGGACGGTGATCTGCTGCTGCTGGACGTGATCCCGTTGTCCCTGGGCATCGAAACCATGGGCGGGCTGGTCGAGCGCATCGTGCCGCGCAACAGCACCATCCCCACCGCCCGTGCGCAGGACTTCACCACCTACCAGGACGGCCAAACCGCGCTGGCGCTGCACGTGGTGCAGGGCGAACGCGACCTGGTGGCCGACTGCCGCAGGCTGGCGCGCTTCACGCTGCGCGGTATCCCGCCCATGGCGGCTGGCGCAGCGCGCATCCGCGTGACGTTCACCGTGGATGCCGATGGCCTGCTGGCGGTGACCGCCAAGGAGCAGGGCAGTGGTGTCGAAGCCAAGATCGACGTCAAGCCGGCCTACGGTTTGTCGGACGAGCAGATCGCCGCCATGCTGCAGGACAGCTTCAGCACCGCCCAGCAAGACATGGCCGCGCGTGCGCTGGTGGAAGCCCGGGTGGACGCCGACCGCATGATCGCCGCCACGCGCAGCGCGATGGCCGCCGATGGCGACCTGCTGAGCTACGCTGACCGTGGCGCCATCGAATCGCTCATCGCTGCGCTGGCCGCCACCACCGGTTCGGGCAGTGCGGCCGACATCGAAGCCGCCACGCAAGCGCTGGCCAAAGGCACCGAGGCCTTTGCCGCTCAACGCATGAACCGCGGTATCCAGCAGGCGCTGGCCGGCCGCAAAGTCGAAGAAGTCTGAACACCATGCCCACGATCAAAATCCTGCCCCATCCCGAGTACTGCCCCCAAGGCGCCAGCATCAGCGTCCCGGCCGGCACGTCCATCTGCGAAGCGCTGCTGGACAACCACATCAACATCGAGCATGCCTGCGACATGAGCTGTGCCTGCACCACCTGCCATGTGGTGGTGCGCGAAGGTTTCAACAGCCTGGGTCAGCTGGACGAGGCGGAAGAGGACCTGCTCGACCGCGCCTGGGGTCTGGAGCCGAATTCGCGCCTGGCCTGTCAGGCCATCCTGGCACAGCAGGACCTCACGGTCGAGATCCCCAAGTACTCGATCAACCACGCCAAAGAAAACCACTGAGGTGGCGGCGCGCAGGCAGCACCCCCACGTTTGAGGGGGTGCCAGCCACGCCAGGTTTTGCCAGACTGCAGGTCTTCTTTGACCACCCTGGCGAGTCCATGAACCCCGTCCCCCAACGTTTCCAGCCCCTGGCGCTGTGCATGCTGCTGGGCTTGATGCCCGTCGTGCAGGCGCAGGCCCAGTCCTCCACCGATGCCGCGCCCGCCGCCCATGTGGAGAACGGCGACAAGCTCAAAGGCCTGAACAAGGTCGTGCTGGCCAGCTGCGGCGTCTACGTGCTGCAGGAGTTCGACGCCGGATCGACCGCGCAGCGCGGCAGCACGCAGGGCAGCATCGCCATGACCAGCGCCAACCTCAAGGTCGTGGGGCTGGAGCCCACGCGTCTGCAAGCCATGACGGATCAGCTCTGCGCGCAGGCGGTGCAGGCTGTCCGTGCGCGCGGGCTGACGGTGATTGAATTGCCCGCCGAAGGCGGCGGCCCCGCGGTCGAGGCCTGGCGGACCGCTGGCGAAGCCGCGCCGCTGGCGTTTGACGCGGCCGGCGGCAAGGGCACGGTCTACAGCGCCAAGGGCCTGCCGCTGCTGCACGTGTCTGAAATGGGCTGGCTGCACCGCAACTCCGGCGGTTTGTTTGGGGGCCCCAAGGTGGACGACGACTACGTGTCCCTGGGCGGCAAGATGGGCGTGGGCTTCCAGATGACCAAGCTGCAGCCCTTGATCAAGACCCTGGCCGAATCGCAGCAGGCACCGCTGCTGCACGTGCGCCTGGTGCTGGCCCCTGGCAGCGTCACAGCCAACAAGGGCGGGTTCTTTGCTGCTGCGTCCGAAACCAAGTCCAGTGCCGCGCTCATGCTGCCGGCCTTTACCAACCGGTTGCTGGTGACCACCGGCGACGGGGCGGTGGCCCGGGTGTCACTGGACAAGGCGCTGATCGCCGAGGCCGGCATCGGCGAGCTGGCCGATGTGACCAGCACCGCCGAAACAGCGGGCAACATCGCGCTGGCGGCGTTCTCCATCCTCTCGGCGGCGTCGGGGCACGGCCGCGCGGTCATCAACAACTCGCGCAAGCAAGAGCTGCGGGCCGATCCCGACCAGTTTGAAACCGTGGCCAAGACGCAGGCCGGGGCCGTGCTCGAGACCTTGTCGACCCGCCTGGTGGCGCCCTGATCCGGCCCAGTGCGCCAGCGGGCGTCCCGCATAATCGGACGCATGCGCCAGATCGTTCTTGACACTGAAACCACCGGCCTGTCCGCTGAAAACGGCGACCGGATCATCGAAATCGGCTGCGTGGAGCTGCTGCACCGCAAACTCACCGGTCGCAACCTGCACCACTACGTCAACCCCGAGCGCGACAGCCACGAAGACGCGCTCAAGGTGCACGGCATCAGCAACGAGTTCCTGCGCGACAAACCCAAGTTCGCACAGATCGCCGACGAGTTGCTGGCCTACCTGGACGGTGCCGAACTCATCATC
>NZ_JBPCSJ010000127.1:0-6380 GCF_051007235.1 Hydrogenophaga sp.
GTTCCTGGCCGGCGACGCTGGCCACATCGTGCCGCCCACCGGCGCCAAAGGCCTGAACTTGGCCGCCACCGACGTGAAGTACCTCAGCAACGCGCTGGTCGAGTTCTACGACGAGAAGAGCGAAGCTGGCATCGACGGTTGCTCCGAGCGCTGCCTCAAGCGCATCTGGCGCGCCGAGCGGTTCAGCTGGTGGTTCACGTCCATCATGCACAACTTCGAAGGCGAAGGCGCCATCAACGGCAAGCTGCAGCAGGCCGAACTGGACTACCTGATGCACTCGGAAGCCGGCCTCAAGACGATTGCCGAGAACTACGTGGGCCTGCCGCTGGATTTCGGCGCCTGATCCCTCCGTTCCTTCCCTTCCCCTCAAAGGGCGCCTTCGGGCGCCCTTTGGCGTTTGGGGGCTTTGTTGCTCACACCCCTTACAAATCGGTACGCGAGGCTTAATATCTGTGTAAGTTGCACATATTCAAATACCCCCACCCCCACCATGGACCCCAACACCCCCACCCGACCTGAAGCTGGCGAACTGCCGGGCGAACTGCACAGTCTGCTGCAGGCGCTCGACAGCCTGCTGCTGCCGCTGGCGCAGCTGTGCGTCGGCAAGGGCGTGCCGATCCAGGCGGCCGAGGAGCGGCTGCGTCGCGCGTTCGTCGAAGCGGCCCGCCGAAGCAGCGAGGGTGCCAACCCGCAACGCCTGACCAGCCGCATCAGCACCCTGACCGGCCTGACACGGCGCGAGGTCGCGCGCATCCAGACGCTGAACGAGCCGGCCCGCCCCACCACGCGCAGCGCGGTGTCGGAACTGTTCACCCACTGGCTGTCCCTGCCCGACTACCAAGGTGCCAACGGCCCGATGGCGCTGCCCCGGGTCGGCCCTGCCCCCAGTTTTGAAACCCTGGCCCAGTCGGTCACCCGCGACGTGCACGCCCGCTCGCTGCTTGAAGCGCTGATCCGGCTCAAGCTGGCTGAATGGGACGAGGAGCGCGACACGGTCCGCCTCGCGGCCGAGGCGTTTGTGCCACGCGATCAGTGGACGCACATGATGGGCTTCCTGGGCGACAACGTGGGCGACCACCTGCGCGCCGCCGTCACCAACGTACTGGGACAAGGCACCGAACATTTCGAGCAGGCGCTGTACGCCGACGAGTTGTCGACCCAGTCGATGCAGCAGGCGCGCCAGATCATCAGCGCCCAGTGGCGCAGCCTGATGACAGAGGTGGTGCCCGAGCTCGAAGCGCTCATGAAAGCCGACGCCGCAGCGGGCCGCCCGCAAGACCAGGCCCTGCGCCTGGGCCTGTATTCCTGGACGCAGCCCATGCCCCTCACACCCGAGCTACCCGAGACACCCGATACCGCCCCCACGGAGGACCGTTGAGATGAAAACAAGAAGCCACCCACACCAAGCCCGACCCAACCGCCGCGAAGCCCTGCTGGCGCTGCTGGGCACCGCCTTGCTGCCCGCCTGCGGCGGCGGCACCGACGTCGCCGGTGTCAGCAGCGGGGGGACCGGCTCGTTCACCAGCGGCACCATCACCGGCCTGGGCTCGGTGATCGTCAATGGCATCCGCTACGAATACGACGACACGGTGAGCGTCACGATCGACGGCACCCCCAGCAACGCCGCCGCACTGCAGCTGGGCATGGTGGTGCGCATCCAGGGCTCGGCCATCACCGCCCCGCCCACCAGCGGCGCGCTGGCCACCGCCAAGGCGACGCGCATCGCCTACGGCAGCGAATGGAAAGGACCAGCGGCCAATGTGAACGTGGGCAACGGCACCTTCACCCTGCTGGGCCAGACGGTGCGGGTGCTGGCGACCACCGTCTTCTCGCCGGGCAAATTCGACGGCAACCTCGGTGGCCAGTACGTGGAGGTTTATGGCTATGTCAACGTCAACGACGGCAGCCTGCAGGCCTCGCGCATCGAGGTCGAATCCGGTGCCCCCGACCGGTACCGGCTCAGCGGTGTCATCAGCGGCTGGACCGAGACCACCTTCCTGCTGGGCTCGGCGCTGATCAACCACACATCGGCCAGCAAGCCCGCCAACCTGCAGAACGGCCAGCTGGTGCGGGTGAAACTGCGCACCACGCAACAAGGCGGCGCCTGGGTGGCCACCGAAGTCGAGGCGGACAACACCAGCAGCGAGCTGGAAGACGACGACGAGGCGGAGATCGAAGGCGCCATCACCTCGTTCAGCTCCAGCGCTGCGTTCAGCGTCAACGGGATCGCGGTGGACGCCAGCCGCATCAAGCCGCCCACCGGGATGGGCCTGGGGGTGCGGGTGGAGGTCAAAGGTTCCATCAGCGGCGGCACGGTGATCGCCACCGAGATCGACATCAAAACCGACAAAGACATCGAGGCGCAGGAGTACGAGTTCCACGGCGCCATTTCCGGCCTGACCGCCAACACCTTCGTCGTGCGTGGCTACACCGTTCGCTACAACGGAACAACCCGGTTCGAACCGTCGAACACGACCTTGAAAAACGGCCAACTGGTCGAGGTCAAAGCGGAACTCCAATCCAACGGTGAGCTGCTCGCCACCAAGGTCGAAGTCGACCACTGAACACCCGCCCACACCGGGCACCCCGCGCCGACACGGCGCACACCTCAGGAGAAACGCATGAAACCCCGCAACCCGTTTGCAGGGCCAACGGCCCCCGCACGCCCATGGCACCCTGCCCTCTTGGCCACGGCACTGGCCGCGACTGTCACGCTCACCGCCTGCGGTGGCGGCGGCGGCACCGCCAGTTCAGGCACCACCCAGGTGGCCACCTTCATCGATTCACCGGTGGCCGGGCTGGCGTTCCAGTCGGCCAGCCGCAGCGGGCTGACCGACCGCAACGGCAACTTCCCCTACACCCCGGGTGAGACGGTCACCTTCTCCATCGGCAACATGGTGCTGGGCAGCGCCACCGTCAGTGGCAACAAGGTCACGCCGCTGCAGATCGTGCCCAACGCCGCCAACGCCAGCGACCCGCGGGTCACCCGCATCCTGCGCACGCTGCAAACGCTGGACAGCGACGGTGATCTGAACAACGGCATCCAGATCAGTGCCTGGGCGCGCGAAGTGGCGAGCCTGAAAACGAAGATCCGCCTGGACGACGACAAGACCACCGATGAGGACGTCAAAGAGCGCCTGCCCGATGGCGACTACAAGCGCAGCGAACAGGAAGCACGCGACCACTACGAAGACCACAAGGACGACGACTCCAACGCCGGCAGCGGCTACGACAACAGCGGTTCGGGATCGGGCACACCGGTCGCCCAGCCGGCCAACACCACCGGCCGCCTGCTCGCCTCCAACTGCTTCCAGTGCCACGGCACCCTGGGCCGCGGCGGCTTCGACAACATCCGCGGCGGCGAAGCCGGTGAGGTGCGCGAATACCTGGGCAAAACCGCGAGCGCCGACATCATGGCCGCGCACGCCCAGGGCTACACGCCCGCTCAGCTCGATGCCATCGTGAAGTACCTCAACCAGCCCTGAGCCCGGAGACCCGACATGACACAAGCACACACCCCCCTGGCCCGCCGCCGCTGGCTGATGCTGGCCGGCGCCAGCGCCATCACCGCCCTGGTGCCCACCCTGGGATGGAGCGACGACGATGAAGACGAAGGCGATGCGGGCAGCAGCACCAGCGCCATCAGCCCCGCCGCCACCGGCCTGACCGGCCGCATGGTGGTGGTCGGCGGCGGCATGGCCGGCGTCACCGCCGCCAAGTACCTGCGCCTGTGGGGCGGCAGCGGCCTGACCATCACCCTGGTCGAGCCCGCCACCACCTACGTCTCCAACATCATGAGCAACCTGGTGCTCAACGGCAGCCGCACCGTGACCAGCCTGGGCTACACCCACGGCAACCTCACCACCAAATACGGGGTCAACGTGGTGCGCGCCTCGGTCACCGCCATCGACAAGGCCAACAAAACGCTCACCCTGTCCGACGGCAGCGCGCTGCCCTACGACCGCCTGGTGCTGGCCCCGGGTGTGGAGTTTGAAGACGCCTACGGCCTGACGCAGACCGACTACGAAACCCGCACCCCGCACGCCTGGCGCGCCGGCCCGCAGACACAGCTGCTGCGCGACCAGTTGGCCGCCATGCCCAGCAACGGCACCTTCGTGATGACCATTCCCAAGGCGCCCTATCGCTGCCCGCCCGGCCCGTACGAGCGGGCCTGCCTGGTGGCCGATTTCCTCAAGACCACCAAGGGCACGGGCAGCAAGGTGATCGTGCTGGACGAAAACTTTCCCACGGACGCGGCCAATCCGTACACGGCCATCCAGGCCGAAGCGCACACCTTCACCCAGGCCTTCACCGTCACGCACGCCGGCGTGGTGGACTACCAGCCTGGCGTGACCGATATCGCCATCGACCCGGTCACCAAGGCCGTGAGCTACACCGACCGCATGGGCGTGCCCCACACCCTGAACCCGCAGGTGGTCAACCCCATCCCGCCGCACCGCGCCACCGGCAGCAGCGCCAGCGGCTGGATGACCCAGGCCGGGCTGGCCAACGGCGCCAGCGGCAAGTGGGCCCTGGTGAACGTGCTCAGCTTCGAGAGCACGGCCCCGGGGGCGGCCGGCGTCCATGTGATCGGTGACGCGTCGCAGTGCGGCCTGCCCAAAGCCGGCCACGTGGCCAACCAGGAAGCCAAGATTTGCGCCGATGCCATCGTGCGCGCCCTGAGCGGTCAGCAACCCGACCCGGCACCGGTGGCCAACTCGGCCTGCTACTCGCCCATCACGGCGAGCACGGCGTCGTGGCTGACCGCGGTCTACCAGTACGACGCGGTGAACGCGAAGTTTGTGGTGGCCAACAACGGGGGCGTCACCGCCGGTGCCAAGGCGGTGGAATCCGCCAACATCAGCAGCAAGAACTTCCAGCAGATGAACACCTGGTTCAACACGCTGATGGGCGATTCCTTCGCCTGATCCACGCTCCGCTGTCACACCCCACGGGCGACGCTGTCGCCCGTGGGCGTTTGTGGGCCCCGCCATGAAGGTAAATTGCAGGGCAGACCACCAACGTCACCGAAACCCGCCATGAGCCACACACCGACAGCCCACACCATCCCCACCGCACCCAAACCCCTCAAGCCCCTGCGCGGTGTGCGCGTGCTCAGCCTGGCGCTCAACCTGCCCGGCCCAGCCGCGCTGATGCGCCTCAAGGCCATGGGCGCCACCTGCCTCAAGGCCGAGCCACCCGGCCCCAAAGGCGCCCCCCCCGGCACCAGCGGCGACCCGATGGGCCAGTACAACGCCACCGCATACGCCACGCTGCACGGCGGCATCAAGGTGATCACCCTCGACCTGAAAACCGACTGGGGCCAGCAGAAGCTGCACCAGGAGCTGGCCCGCACCGACGTGCTGCTCACCTCGTTTCGTCCGTCGGCCCTCGTCAAGCTCGGCCTGGGCTGGAAGGCGCTGCACAAAACCTACCCAGCCCTGTCGGTGGTCGCCATCGTCGGTGCGCCCGGCGCCCGGGCCGAAGAACCCGGTCACGACCTCACCTACCTGGCCGACGCCGGCCTGGTGACCGGGCTGGACCTGCCCGCCACCCTGTTTGCCGACATGGGCGGCGCCCTCATGGCCAGCGAAGCCACCTTGCAGGCCGTGCTGGCGCAAAAGACCAGCGGCAAGGGCAGCTTCCAGGAAGTGGCCTTGAGCGACGCCGCCGGCTGGCTCGCCCTGCCCCGCAGCTGGGGCCTGACCCAGCCGCAGGGCGCGGTGGGCGGTGCGCACGCCGGCTACCGCGTCTACCCGTGCAAGGACGGGCGCGTTGCCGTGGCCGCGCTGGAACCGCACTTTGCCGCCGCCCTGTGCGCCGCCGCGGGCGTGCCCGTGACGGGCATGGCCACGCTGTTCCAGTCGGCCACACACAACGCCATTGCCAACTTTCTGGCAGGCCAGACCCGCCGCCAGCTGGACAAACTGGCCCAGGTCAAAGACATCCCCCTGCACACACTGGCACACTGACGCCTTTGCACAGCCAGACCACAGAACACGATGCACAAGCAGGGAAAGGTGGTGGCGTGGGACGCGGCCAAAGGCTTCGGCTTCATCCGCAGCACCCAGTCACTTGAAGACGTTTTTTTCCATATCCGCGACTGGGAGGGCCTGAACCCGCCCGCGCTGCAGGCGGCCGTCGAGTTCGAGGAAATCCACGTCGGCGGCAAAGGCCCACGCGCCATGGGTGTGACCCCGGTGGAGGGCCCGGTGGTGCCCAAGACCTCGCGCGAAGCCTTGCGGCGCGAGCGCGCCGACATCCGCCAGCGCAAGAGCCAGGCCGCCCAGGAACCGCCGCCGACCGCAGCGTCCGCCACGGTCGCGCGCTCGCGCTACGCGCAGGAGCGCGCTGCCCGCCGCGAAAAGTGGCAGCTCGGC
>NZ_JBPCSJ010000128.1:0-3304 GCF_051007235.1 Hydrogenophaga sp.
CTTCGAGGCTCGGTGCCCCCTTTTCCCTGGGTCGAGATGAGGTGATCACCTTGATCGCGACAGCTTGGCACCGATCCCCGGCGGTATCCTGAGGCAGCGCCCGAAAGGGCCTGCACCGCATTCCCTACCCGTGGCGAGCCCATCCCGCATGCAGAACGACCTGTTCGGTGCGCCGACCACACCGCCCGCTGGCCGGCACAAACAACACGCCCCCACGCCTGACGCGGTGGACGATGAGCTTGCTGTCGCCCAGCCCGGACGCCGCCGCTCCACCGAAGTCCTCCCCCTCCCCCCCGACGACACCACCCGCGCCCTCGCCGCCCGCCTGCATCCGCGCATCCGCCTGGGTGCCTCGACCTGGAGCTACCCGGGCTGGGCCGGCACCGTGTGGGACGAGGGGCCGTACAGCGAGGCGGTGCTGGCCAAGAACGGCCTGGCCGCCTACGCGCAGCACCCGCTGCTGCGCTGTGTGGGCATCGACCGGTCGTTCTACCGCCCGCTGACCGAGGGGCAGTACGCGCGCTACGCGGGCCAGGTGCCTCATGAGTTCCGCTTCGTGGTGAAGGCGCCGGCGCTGGTGACGGACGCTCTGGTGCGCGGCGAACAGGGCCAGGGCCGCCAGCCCAACACGGCGTTTCTGGACCCGGTGCTGGCGACGCAGGAATTCATCACCCCCGCGCTGGCGGGGCTGGGCGACAAGGTGGGCGCGCTGGTGTTCCAGCTCAGCCCGCTGCCGTTTTCGCAGTTGCAACGCCTGCCGCTGTTGCTGGAGCGGCTGCGCGCCCTGCTGCGGGCGCTGCCCGATGTGCGCGGCGCCACACCCGATGGCGTGGTGGCGGTGGAGGTGCGCGACCCGGAGTGGCTTTCGCCCACCATCGCGCCGCAGCTGGCGGCCGTGCTCAAGGAGACCGGCGCCACCTACTGCCTGGGCCTGCACGCCAAGATGCCGCGTCTGGCCGAGCAGTTGCCCATCCTGCGCGCGCTCTGGCCCGGGCCCATGGTCTGCCGCTGGAACCTGAACCCGCTGCACGGCGCCTACGGCTACGAGGACGCGCAGCGCTCCTACGAACCCTACGACCGCATCCACGACGTGGACGAAGAGACGCGCGCGCTGATCGTGCGCACGGTACGCGGCGTGACCGGCGCGGGGCAGAACGCCTACGTGACGATCAGCAACAAGGCCGAGGGCTGTGCGCCGCTGTCGGCGCGGGCGCTGGCGGAGGGGTTGGCGGCCGGCAACGCCCCGTCAACACCCTGAGCGCGCCGCGGCGCGGGTGTTCGTTCAGCGCGTCTGGGCCGCCGGTTGCATGGCGGCTTTGTAGATGCTGTTGCGGGGCGTGGCCATGAGGCGCCGCAGCATGGGCTCAAACGTTTCCAGCGGCTCGGCTTCCAGCGAGGGGTCGAAGGCGCGGTTGTCGTAGAGCGCGACGAATTCGGCCGTGCGATGACTGTGCGGGTGGTCCTTGAACTGGTCGCGCATGTGGCGGTCCAGCCCGATGTGGTGGAAGAAGTTGTAGCCCTGGAACACGCCGTGGTGCTGGACCATCCAGAGGTTTTCTTCGCTGACGAAGGGTTTGAGGATGGCGGCGGCGATGTCGGGGTGGTTGAAGCTGCCCAGCGTGTCGCCAATGTCGTGCAGCAGCGCACAGACCACGTATTCCTCGTCCCGCCCGTCTTTCAGCGCCAGCGTGGCGGTCTGGCGGGAATGGGTCAGCCGGTCGACCGGGAAGCCGCCGAAGTCACCGTCGAGCAGGCGCAGGTGGTCGAGGATGCGGTCGGGCAGCGCCTTGGCCATCTTCATGGCCTCGGGGACGATGATTTGCCAGTCTTCCCGGGTGCTGTCTTCCATGCGGGTGAACCCGGCACGATCGTGGGCGCGAGCGTCGGCGTGGTCGTTCATGGGGTGTCTCCTTCTGGGTGGGGGTCATGGGCTGCGCCCAGGCCGCCCAGATGTTCACCGACCCGCGCACCCGCCCGCTGTCCCGCCTGGGACGGCCTGCGCCGTGACGCCCCGCCGCCAGCGGCGGAGCGCGTCAGCCCTGCACGCGCTGCACAGGCGCGCCGGCCACCGGCTGGCGCAGGGTGACCCAGCTCAGCACCAGGGCCGTGAGCGTGCCGGCGGCCATGCCCACCACCATGGGCAGGGGCTGGCCGTCGGCGAACAGGCCGACGATGCCCATGGCCGCCGCGCCGCAGAGCATTTGCAGCGTGCCCATGAGGGCGGACGCGGTGCCGGCGATAGCGCCGTGCTGGTCCAGCGCCAGCACCGAGACGGTGGGGATCACCAGGCCCATGAAGCCGGTGGCCACGAAGTTGAGCGCGATGAGCACCGCGAGGCGGTCGCCCCCGGCCAGGTAATAGGCCAGCAGGGTCGCCATCACCAGGCCCGACACGGTGGCCGCGCCCTTGGCCAACGTGGGTAGGCCCAGGCGCCGACCCAGCGCACCGGTGAGCTGCGCCGCGCCGATGAAGGCCGCCGCGTTCACCCCGAAGGCCAGGCTGTACTGCGTGGGTGTGAGGCCGTAGTGGTTGATGAGCACAAAGGGCGAACCGGCCAGGTAGACAAAGAAGCCGGCCATGGCGCTGGCGCCGATGAACACCAGGCCCAGGTAGTGCCGGTCGCGCAGTAGCAGGCCGTAGCCGCGCAGGGCGCTGCCCAGCGAACTGTCCACCCGCTGGGCTTCGCTGCGGGTTTCGGACAGCGCGCTGCGCACCAGCAGCAGGCCGGCCGCGGCGGCCAGCGCCACCGCCCAGAACACGCCGCGCCAGCCGGTGAGCGCGATGACGCCGCTGCCGGCCAGTGGCGCCAGGATGGGCGAGACACTGAACACCAGCATCAGCAACGACATGAGGCGCGCGGCCTCGGGGCCGGTGTGCAGGTCGCGCACGATGGCGCGCGGGATGGCCATGCCGGCGGCTGCGCCCAGGCCCTGCAGGAAGCGCAGCGCCACCAGGGTGTGGATGTCGGTGGCCAGCGCGCAGCCGATGCTGGCCAGCAGGAACAGGGCCAGCCCGGCGACCAGCGGCGGCTTGCGGCCCACCATGTCGGACACCGGGCCGTACAGCAGCTGCCCCAGGCCAATGGACAGGAAGAACGCGGTGAGGGTGAACTGGACCGAGCCCACGTCGGCGCCCAGGCTGCGCCCGATGTCGGGCAGCGCGGGGAGGTACATGTCGATGGCAAAGGGGCCGATGGCGGAGAGCAGGCCCAGCACCAGGGCCATCTGGAGATAACGCGGATTCATCGACCGATTGTCAGGGCCTGGACGGGGTGCGGCCTGACGGGGCGACAACAGCTCTATAG
>NZ_JBPCSJ010000129.1:0-5746 GCF_051007235.1 Hydrogenophaga sp.
GACAACGCGCCGTTTTCATCCGGTCCCGCCCATGACATGACCGGCCTCGATGTGGGCCTGGCCGAGGCGCTGGCGAAACAGCTGGGGCTCAAGCTCTCGCTGCTGCCGTTCGACGCCGGCGAGAACATGAACGACGACCTGCGCAACATGGTCTGGCGCGGTCACTACCTGGGTTATGGCCCGGCCGATGTGATGCTGCAGGTGCCGGTGGACCGCTACCTGATCAACGAGAACCGGCAGGCGCTGATCTTTGCGCCCTACATGCGCCAGGTGCCGGTGCTGCTGTTCGACGCCCGCAAGCTGTCCGATGTGCGCAGCCCGGAAGACCTCAAGGGCCTGCCGCTGGCGGCCGAGCGCGGCGCCGGGCAGGCCAGTCTGCTCATGGGCTACGGTGGCGGTCTGTTGCGCAACCAGGTGTCCATCCAGCCCAGCGGCCCGGCCGCGGCGCAGCAGGTGGTCGACGGCAAGGCCGTGGCGGCCTATGTGACGCGGGCGCAGGCCGAATCGGTGCTGGCCACGCTGAGCCCCCGGCCTGACCACTTCAAGCTGACCGAGCTGGTGCTGGGCAACATCCCCGACCGGGGCTGGCCGGTGGGCATGGCCATCAAGGCGGGCAACAAAGACCTGGGCCAGGCCATCGAGACGGCCATGCAGCAACTGCGCAGCTCGGGCGAGCTGCTGGCCTTGTTCCAGAAGCAGGGGTTGACGCTGACTGCGCCATAAGGTGCTCCCCCCGCGCCGCCTTCGGCGTCACCCCCCAGGGGGCAACGCGTGTGGCCCGGCAAAGCCGGTTCCACCGCGTTCTGGACAAAGACATTGCTCGCCGGCCACACCTGGGTTCATGCAAGCCCTCGGGCTAGCTTGCCTGGGTGATTCGGAGCGGGCTCAGCGCTTTTTCAGCTTGCGGTAGACCGTGGCGCGGCTGATGCCCAGGGTGCGGGCGGCCTGCATGACGTTGCCGCGGGCTTCGTCCACCGCCTGGCGGATCAGCGCGGTTTCCAGGTCTTTGAGCGGCACCGTGGCGCGGGCGGGCGGGCTGGTCACATCGGCGGGGCGCACCTCGCGCGGGCTGCTGCCGTGCACCCTCGCCAGCACCTGCACCCGCAGGCCCGACCACAGGGGCAGCTCGGCCGCCGGGCGCTGGGCGCGGGCAGCGTCGAACAGGTGGTCGGTCGAGACCGCGAACACGTCGCTGCAGTGCGGCCAGGGCGCGTCCGTCAGGCCGAGCATGTGGGCGGCCGCGCGGTTGGCGCCGGTGATGTGCCCGTCGGCACCGACGCCGATCAGCCCGTCCCCGTCGGCCCCCAGTGTGTGGCCCGGCCAGTTCAGGCGCAGCAGCAGGCGGTGCGGTTGCGCCAGCAGCAAGGCGTTCTGGATGCTCAGGGCCGACTGCGTGACCAGGTGCTTGAGCGCGGGCCGCTCGGGCACGTGGACGCCGGTCAGGTCCAGCATGCCCACGCAGCGGCCGTCGGGCCCGAACAGCGGTGCGCCGGCGCAGCTGTAGGCGCTGGTGTCGTCAAAAAAGTGTTCGCCCCGGTGCAGCCACACCGGTTGCTGCTCGGTCAGCGTGGTGCCGATGGCGGTGGTGCCTACCGCGCGTTCGGAGAGGTCGACGCCCACCCGCGCGATCAGGTGCGCCAGACGGTTGTGGTGGTCGATCGGGCCGTTGGCATCGATCACCACGCCCTGCGCGTCGGTGAGGATGGCGAAGTAGCCCGTGTCGGCCATGGCGCGCGCCAGCGACCGGATGACCGGGGCCGCCGCGCGCAGCAGCGGCTGGTTGGCTTCCAGCGCGTGGCGCATGGCCGGGGCGGACACGGCGTCGAACGTGATGCGCTGTTGCGGGCGCAGGCCCTGCGCCAGGCAGCGCCGCCACGACTGTTCGATCCAGGGCGCCACCCGCGGGCCGCCCATGAGCGAACCCTCGCCGAACAGGGAACGGCGCGCGCTGTCGATCTGGTGCAGACGCTGGGCTTCGGCCAGGCTGACGGGGGCTGGTGGCGTCACGGTGTGGGGGCGGCTGGGGGGTGAAAGAGGGCCGTCGCCGCGCGCACAGACCACTGTGCGCACCCCCCATGGCCCAGGCGGTGCCGGGCGGCGTTCGGGAGGCGGCGGGTGTTCAGCGGCATGGTGATGGCGGCGTGGCGGGGCAGGCAGGTGTGTCACCCGGACCGGCGGTCGACTGTTGCAGGATGCGACAGTCTCGCCGATGCCGGGCCGGCTTGCACTCGGTTCTGCAAGTCATGTGCCACGGCGCCCGCGCTCAGGCCCGGGACGGGCTGGCGCACACCGGCCCGCTGGCCGGGGCCACGGCGTCTTTGGCCGGGCCGACCTGGGCGTTCCGCGGCAGCACCACCGCGTTCTTGCTGGCCAGCACCTCGGCCATGATGCTCACCGCGATCTCCGGTGGCGTCTTGCTGCCGATGTAGACGCCGATGGGGCCGCGCAGGCGGGCCAGGCTTTCCTCGGTCTGGTTGAAATGCTCGATCAGGCGGGCGCGCCGGGCTTCGTGGTTGCGCCGGGAGCCGATGGCGCCGATGTAGAAGGCCTCGGACGCCAGCGCTTCGAGCAGGGCGAGGTCGTCGAGCTTGGGGTCGTGCGTGAGGGCGATGACGCAGCTGCGCCGGTCCACATGGAACTCGCGCACCACGTCGTCGGGCATGCCGCTGGCCAGCGCCACACCGGGCAGCTGCCAGCCGCCCCGGTACTCTTCGCGTGGGTCGCACACGGTGACCGCGAAGCCGCAGAACAGGGCCATGTTCGCCAGGTACTCGGTCAGCTGGCCGGCGCCGATGAGCAGCATGCGGTATTCCGGACCGAAGCTGTTGCGCAGCCACACGCCGTCGTCCTCCAGCGGCCGCGGTCCTGCGCAGGGGCCCTGCTCGACGCGGCCGGTCGCGATCTCGGTGTGCCGCTGCATCAGCTGACCGGTGCCCAGCGCGCGCACCAGTTCGTCCAGCAAGGCGGCCACGGGGTTGAACTCCAGCAGCAGTTCCAGCGTGCCACCGCAGGGCAGGCCGAAGCGGTGGGCCTCGTCGGCCGTCACGCCGTAGGTCACGCGCTCGGGTGGGCCGGTGGGGATGTCGTGCGTGATGCCTTCGCGGGCCGCTGCCCCGGCGGGCACGTTGGCCCGGCTGTAGCGGTAGATCAGGTCGTCTTCGATGCAGCCGCCCGAGACCGAGCCCACCACGGCCCCGGTGTCGCACAGCGCCATGATGGAGCCGACCGGCCGGGGCGACGAGCCCCAGGTGCGCACCACGGTGGCCAGCAGCGCGCGCCGGCCTTTGCGGCGCCACTGCAGCAGGGCGCGCAGCACGGTGAGGTCGAGGTTTTCCATGACCGGTCCCGGCGTCGGCTGCTCAGCGCAGCGCCATCCAGGCCAGGGCGGCCAGCACCACCGCGCCCGCGGCCCAGGCCCAGCCGGGTATGCCGCCGCCCGGCGCGCCGGTGGCTTCGGCGGCGGTCGGGGCGGCGGTGCCTGCGGCCGCTTCGGCCGGCGGGTACAGGCGCTGCAGTTCGTTGTCGAAGCGCTTGAAGAAGTCGTCGGCCAGGGATTTGGCCGCGCTGTCGATCAGGCGTTGCCCCAGCTGGGCGATCTTGCCGCCGACGGTGGAGTGCACGGTGTAGTTCAGCTCGCAGCCACCATCGACCGGTTTGAGGTCGACCTTGGACTGGCCTTTGCCGAAGCCGGCCACGCCGCCCTGGGCGTCGAAGTTGAGCTGGTAGCCGTGCGGGGCGTTGATGTCGCTGAGCTGCACCTTGCCGGCAAAGCGGGCCGCCACGGGGCCGATCTTGATGGCGGTGGTGACCGCATAGCCGCCTTCCGTGGCCTCGAACTTCTCGCAGCCCGGGATGCAGACCTTGAGGATCTCGGGGTTGTTCAGGGCTTCCCAGGCCTGCTGCTGGGTGCAGGCGAGGGTGCGTTGTCCTTGCATGTCCATGGGGTGTGTCTCCGGTGTGGGATGGGGGTTATCGGGGGCGCCGCTGCAACAGCCTTGCCATGGCATCGGCCAGGTCTTCCAGGCGGCTGAGGTTGTGCACGGCCAGCATCGCGTCCGCATGGCGGTGCAGCACCATCGCCCCCTGGGCCAGGGGGGCATAGCCGTCGAAACGCAGCAGCGGGTTGAGCCAGAACAGCTGGCGGCAGTGGCGCTTGAGCCAGGCCATTTCCGAGGCCAGTGCCTCGGGTTCGCCGGTGTCCAGGCCGTCGCTGATGAGCAGCACCACGGTGCGGCGGCCAACGAACTGCCGGGCGTGGCCCTGGCGCAGCGCGGCCAGCGATTCGCCCAGGCGCGTGCCGCCGGCAAAGTCGTTGATGGCGGCGCTTGCGGCGGCCAGCATCTGGTCGCTGTCGCGCAGGCGGAAGGCCGGGCGCAGGTCGGTCAGCCGCGTGCCGAAGGCATAGGCCGCACAGGGCCGCCCGCGGGTGGCGCTGTGCAGAAAGGCCAGCAGCAGCCGGGCGTAGCGCTCCATGGAGCCGGAGACGTCCACCAGCACCAGCAGCGGCAGGGGTTGCGGGCGGCGTTCGCGCCGGGGCAGCCACAGCAGTTCGCCGTCGAGCTGGCGGATCTGGCGCAGCGCGGCGGCCCAGTGTGGCCGTTCGCCGCGCCGGCCGGGCAGGGTGCGCCGGCCGGTGATGGGCGGCAGGTCCAGCGGCACCTCGCGCACCAGCTGTTCGATCAAACGGTACTCGCTGGCGTTGAGGCCGGCGAAGTCGGCATGGCGCAGCCGCTGCAGGGTGCTGGCGGTCATGGCGGCGTCCAGTTGCACCTGGCTCTCCTGCCGTGGCGGGGCCTGGCCCGGCAGGCGCGGCGGCGCCAGCGCTTCCTGTACCCGCGCCTTGCGCTGCGGGGGCTGGGCTTCGCGCACCTTGGGCAGCATCTGGGCCAGCAGTTGCTGCGCCAGCTCGGGGTTGCGAAAGAACGCCTGGAACAGCTGGTCGAACACGTCCAGATCCTGCTGGCGGCTGACCATCACCGCGCGCAGCGCGGCGTGCAGGTCGTCGCGCCGCTCCAGGCCCACGAGTTGGGCCGACCGCAGGGCCAGCGCCAGGCGGCTGCTGTCCAGCGGGACGCCGGCCCGCCGCAGGGCCCGGCCGAACCCCGTGACGTTGTCGGGCAGCTTGCCGCTGCGGGCGTCGCCGAGTTGCATGCCGTGGTCAGGCGGGTGCGCTTTCGGGCTGCAGCAGCTGGTCGATCAGCGGCAGCAGGGCCGCCACGTCCTCGCGCTGCTTGAACAGGATGCCGGCGGTGTCGCGCACCACCTCCGGGTCCAGCGTGAGCGTGTCCAGCGCCACCAGCGCCTTGGCCCACTCCACGCTTTCGGCGATGCCGGGGCTGCGCTGGAAGGCGTTGACAAACGGCAGCGAACGCAGCCGGGCCACGAACTGCGACACCTGCGCCGAGAGCGCTTCGCCGGCCTGCGGCACCTGGCCGCGCACGATGGCCAGTTCACGTTCGCGCTCCGGGTAGTCCAGCCACTGGTAGAGGCAGCGGCGCTTGACGGCGTCGTTGAGGTCGCGTGTGCGGTTGCTGGTCAGCAAGGTCAGCGGCGCGGCCTGGGCGCGGATGGTGCCCAGCTCCGGGATGCTGACCTGGTATTCACCCAGGTATTCGAGCAGGAAGGCCTCGAAGGGCTCGTCGGCCCGGTCCACCTCGTCGATCAGCAGCACCGCACCCGGCGCGGGCGCCTGCAGCGCCTGCATCAGGGGCCGCCGGATCAGGTAGCGTTCCTGGTAGACCTCGCG
>NZ_JBPCSJ010000130.1:0-2191 GCF_051007235.1 Hydrogenophaga sp.
CATCCTGTGGATCGACGGCCAGCTGGTCTGGATACGGCGCGAGCTGCAGGTGGCACAAAGCGTGTTCGAGCGCATCAGCCTGTCGCACTTCGGCCGTTCCGGCGACTGGCTGTCGGCCTTCCTGCAGCGCGCCATCGATGCGCGCGCCAGCCGCGAGAGCGACACGCTTTCTGTCTATATCCCCAACCCCTTCCACGGCGGCGACTGGATGCGCGACCGCCTGGGTTCGCGCCGCCCGCTGGCCTCCGTCGTGCTCAAGGCCGGCCAGGCCGAGACGCTGCTGGGCGACCTGCAGCGCTTTTACGGCGCGCACGAGCGGTATGCCGAGCTGGGCATTCCGTGGCGGCGCGGCTACCTGCTGTACGGCCCGCCCGGCACCGGCAAGACCTCGCTGGTCACGGCGCTGGCGTCGGAATTGCACCTGAACGTGTGCACGCTCAGCCTGGCCTCGCCCATCGTCACCGACGAAAAAATCCACACCCTGCTGGCCGCGGTGCCGCAGCGCTCGCTGCTGCTGATCGAAGACGTGGACGCCTTCTTTCGCCAGCGCGACGCGGCGCACAGCCAGGTGAGGCTCTCGTTCTCGGGATTCCTGAACGCGCTGGACGGCGTGGCCACGCAGGAGGGCAACGTGCTCTTCATGACCACCAACCACGCCGAGCGGCTGGACGAGGCGCTGATCCGCGCCGGCCGCATCGACGAGCGGGTGGAGCTGGGCACCTGCGACGAAGACCAGCTGCGCCGCCTGTACCTGAAGTTCCAGCCCGACGAGGCCGCGGCCCGCGCTTACGCGGCGGAGAACGCGGGCAAGGCCCTGTCGCCCGCGCAGGTGCAGGGCGAGCTGATGCGGCGCTTTGGCGCGGTGCGCGGCTAGAGGTCGGACACCCCCCGCGCCGCTTCGCGTCACCCCCCTCTCTCGCCTGCGGCAGGAGGGGGATGGCACTGGCCGCCCGGCTGAGCCGGTCCGGCTATGCACCTGGATTTCAAGGTTCGGCGCTCCGGAGGGGGCGTACCGACATGACCGGATGACCCAGATCAGTCCGGCGCCAGCGACCAGCCGGCGCGCTGGTTGCGCTTGTCGTTGGTGTAGTGCCAGTGGGCGCCGCAGCGGTCGCAGAAGTAGCCGGTGATCTTCACCTCCGCACGGCCGTGCAGCTCTTTGCGGTTGTTGCCCTGCCGCAGTTCGGCATGGCCCGGGGCGCCGCGCCAGTTGCGCTGGATGCCCTGGCACGGCTCGCACAGCGGCGTGGGTTCGGTGGCGGGGGTGGGGTCGGTGGCGGTGGTCATGGTGGGAACGTGCGGGTGCGCGGGGCAAACGCCGATTGTGCGCCCAGGGCCCGGGGCGCGGCCGGGCGTCACATCAGGATGTCGAGCAGGCGGGTGAAGGGGGCGATGGTGCGCATCTTGAACAGGGTGTCGCGGTCGGCGCCTTGCACCAGCGCGGCGTCGCCGCCCGGCGAATCGGTGCCCACCACCGGGCGCGACTGCGCCATGCGCGCGCGGATGCTCGCTTGCAGCGCTGCGGCCAGCGCGCGGTCGCCGCGGCAGACCACCATGAGCTCCGAGTTGAGGTTGGCCGAGCGCGGATCGATGTTGTAGGTGCCGACCACGACGGTGTGGTCGTCGAACACCGCGCGCTTGGCGTGCACGCCCCAGCGCGCCGAGGCGGGGGGCCGCGCGCTGCCGGCCAACGGCTGGCCGCCGTAGGCCCACACCTGCAGGCCGGGCAAACGTTGCAGCGCCTCCAGCCCGTTGGCCAGGCTGGCCACGGTGTAGAAGGCGTCGGTGGACGTCAGGCTGTTGGTCAGGAAGGTCAGCTGCACGCCACGCTGCGCCAGCGTCTGCAGCACGTCGGTGCCGTCCTCGCGCAACACCAGGTAGGGGCTTTCGATCAGGATTTGCTGTCGCGCCTCCTGCGCCAGCCGGGTCAACTCGGTGAACACCTTGCGCCGCTCCACGCCGGAGCCGGGGTGGTCGGTCACGAAGTGGATGTCGGGGCAGGTGCTGGTGGTGTGTTGCGGGGTGTGGCGCTGCAGTTCGGTCAGGAGGGTGGTTTCGGTGGCGGTGGGCGGCCCCAGCAGCGCGGGCGCGCCGGGAGCCGGGTCGCTGGCCACCTCGCCCGGCCGGGCCACCCAGTCGGACGCCCAGTAGAGGTCGAAGCTGTCGGCGATGGCGGCGGACACCGGGCCCT
>NZ_JBPCSJ010000131.1:0-17958 GCF_051007235.1 Hydrogenophaga sp.
TAAACAGAGATCGCGACAAACACTTTTTGGCTGGCCGACAGAGCGGAGTCGAAGCAGCTGTTTGAAGCGCCCATGACGTCGTCCATGGCGGTCCAAGTGTTGCCGAAGGTGACTTCGCCGAAGCCGCCTGCCAGACCGACGTAGGACTGACGGTTGAAAGCAGAACCGGGGACCTTGGCGTTACCGTTGGTCAGATCAATGCCTTGCTCCAGCTTGAACACGGCCTTCAGACCGCCACCGAGGTCTTCGGTGCCCTTGAAACCGATGCGGCTGGTGTTCAGGCCGCCCGAACCCATTTTGGTTTCAGACTTGGCACCAACGCCGTCTTTTACCGAACCAACCCAAACGTCGGCCAGGCCGTAGATGGTCACGCTGGATTGGGCCATGGCGGCGCCGGAAGCGGCCAGAACGGCCAGAGCGATCAGAGACTTTTTCATGAGGTATGTTCCTTTGAAAATTCCAGCCTTCTGATGAAAGCCGGTGTGACTAAAACTCACAGCGGGAATGCTACATGCGGGGTAACCCTGATCCCAAGAGATACCCATGAAACAGTTTGCGCCGGGGCCAAAACCGTCTGATTTAGGCGACAAAATCGCATTTAATTAGCTATAAAGTATTATTTTTTGAGAAAGCACAGTGCACCACAAACAAAAAAACCTGCCGTGTCACCACAGCAGGTTTTGTACTGAACTTCACGCTGGCCAAAGCCAGCCGCAAGATCAGAAGGTGTGGCGGATACCGATGTCGTAACCGGTCTTGTCGGTGGTACGAGCACCTTCGTTGCCGTAAGAGGCGTACACCTTGGTGCGCTTGCTCAGCATGTAGTCCACGCCCAGACCCAGCTTCTTGGAAATCTTGGCACCAGTCACGTCATCCTTGACCTGGCCATAACCGGCCTTGATGACGACAGCACCCATGGGAGCCACTGCCATGATGTTCCAGGCCTTGCGGTCGTTGCCCACAGCCAGATCCAGCTGCGAGAAGCCACCACCCACGGTCATGAAGCCCAGGTTGTAGGTGCCCAGGAAGGCCGTGATCTGGTCATCTTGGCGGTTTTGCTCCATACCGCCACCGACGTACAGAGGACCACTGGCGTAGCTGGCCCACAGACCCATCAGGTTCTTCGTCGTGGCCGGCAGAGGCGCGGGGGAATTGGCGTGCTGCTTCAGACCCAGGCTGACCGCTGCACTGAAGCCGCTGAAGTTCGGGGAGCTGTAATGGATGGCGTCGGTACGGCCCAGACCAGCGGCGTCAGCGTTGTTTTCCTTGTCGGTGAAGTAGCCAGACGTCAGCACCGCGGTGCTGGCCTGTTGCAGGGTGCCCCACGGGTCGGTCGCGTTGACGGGCGCCTGGAAGGCGGTCAGGGCACGGCCGAGCTTGACGGCACCGAAACCACCCGACAGACCAACAGTGGATTCACCCTGGAAGGTGGGACGTGCAAAGGTCGTACCGTCGTTGCCACCCGACTCAGGGCTGAAGCGCTGTGCCAGCGTGAAGTGGGCCTTCAGGCCACCGCCGAGGTCTTCGGTGCCCAGGAAACGAATCTGGTTGGCGCCGTTGGTGGCGTCCAGGCGGGCGTCTTTGGAGCCGATAGGCTTCACATAGCCCAGGTCCACAGCACCGTCGATGGTCACGGACGATTGGGCGAAAGCGGCGCCGGTGGCGACCACGGCAGCCAGAGCGATCAGGGTCTTTTTCATTGAGCAGTTCTCCAAGGTTGATAAAAGAGGCTGAAGGAAGCGACCTTCGATGCCGACCTCCGTTTTTGGAAGCTGAGTCCATTGCACCAGACGCGTCCCGGGCCGTCACGGCCAACCCGCACGGTCGCGGGAAAACCCTTGTACATCTTGTTGCACGGGGACGACAAACCGGACGATGTGCACAAAAGTGCAGCGGCACGGGCGCCAGCAGCCTGGCTATTCCCCGGCCGACATGCCGTTCAGCGTTGGGGCCATACTGATCACTTTTGAATCCCGCGGAGCCACCCCATGACACTCGACCCCGTCCTGACAGCCGCCGACTCGGCACTGCGCACGCTGTTCGCGTCGCCACGCGCCACCCGCGCGTGCCCTACCTTGCCTGAATCGCCAGAAACGTCGTTGAACGACACGGACCGGGCGCTGGCGGGCTCACTGATGCGCGTCAACCATGTGGGCGAGATCTGTGCGCAGGCGCTCTACACCTCGCAGGCGCTGGCCGCGCGCGCGCAAGGCCCGGGTAACGAGCGTTTGGCCCAGCGCCTGGAAGCGGCAGGCCGGGAAGAGACCGACCACTTGGCCTGGACACAGGAGCGGCTGGAAGAACTGAACGCCCATCCTTCCCTGCTGAACCCGCTCTGGTACGCCGGCGCCTTCGGTCTGGGGCTGCTGGCTGGGCGGTTCGGGCCGGGGGTGAGCCTGGGTTTTGTGGTGGAGACCGAGCGTCAGGTGGAGGCCCACCTGGCCAGCCACCTGGACCGCCTGCCCGCCCACGACCATGCCTCGCGCGCCATCGTGGCGCAGATGAAAGACGACGAGGCGCGCCATGCGCGGGAGGCGCAACACGCTGGAGCAACCGAACTGCCGGCGCCGGTCAAGGGCCTGATGCGGCTGGTGGCCAAGGTCATGACGACCGTGGCGCACCGCATCTGAATCAGAGAGTGCCCCCACGCTCTGCCGCTGACATGGGTCGCTGCCCCAATCGGGCTGATCCGCCTTAGGGCGGCCCGGCGGCGGATCAGGCTTCGACGAGGTCGAAGCCGGTCGTGATGTCTGCGGTTTTGCCCAGCATGATGCTGGCCGAGCAGTATTTGTCGTGGCTCATGGCAATGGCGCGCTCCACAGCCGACGCGGGAATGCCCTTGCCGGTCACGGTGAACTGCATGTGGATCTTGGTGAAGACCTTGGGATCGGTCTCGGCCCGCTCTGTGGTGAGTTTGACGCTGCAACCGCGCACGTCGTGCCGACCGCGCTTGAGGATGAGCACCACGTCATAGGCGGTGCAGCCGCCGGTACCGGCCAGCACGGTTTCCATGGGGCGGGGCGCCAGGTTGGCCCCCCCGTTCTCGGGCTTGGCGGCGTCAGGGGCGCCGTCCATCACCAGCACATGGCCGCTGCCGGTTTCGGCGACAAAGCCCATGTTCGAGCGGGTACCGGTGGCGCCGGTCCAGGTGACGGTGCATTCCATGGGAAGGGGTCCGGGTGTGAGATTGGTTACGGTTTTTGGAAGAAGCTCTCTAAAAGATAGCAAACGGCCATCCTTGCATGTTGCGTTGCAGCATGACTTCGATATACTGGCGGCATTGTATTGAAGGTTGTCTCCTCTACCCTCCACGGGTGGATTCAAACCCGGACCGGCTCTGCCAGTCCGGGTTTATTATGTCCTGAACGGCAGAAGTGCGATCGGAACGGGCCAGCCGACGCGCATTGGGTGCGCCCACCCCGCTGGCTATGATGGGCACCCAAGGAAAAAACCATGCCCGCACGTCAGAAAAAGCTCCCCGTTGCCGCCGCTTCCCCTGTGACCACACTCGGTCCGGCCGACTACCTCAAGAAGATCCTGACGGCCCGGGTGTACGACGTGGCAGTGGAATCTCCACTGGAGGTGGCCCGCAACCTGAGCCGCCGTGTGCACAACACCGTGCTGCTCAAACGCGAAGACCAGCAACCGGTGTTCAGCTTCAAGCTGCGCGGCGCTTACAACAAGATGGCGCACCTCACGCCAGCGCAGCTCAAGAAAGGTGTGATTTGCGCGTCGGCCGGCAACCACGCCCAGGGTGTGGCGCTGGGGGCGGCCAAGCTGGGCACGCGGGCGGTGATCGTGATGCCCACGACCACGCCGCAGGTGAAGATCGACGCCGTCAAGGCGCTGGGTGGCGAGGTGCAACTGCACGGCGACAGCTATTCCGACGCCTACGGGTACGCGGTGACCCTGCAGAAGAAAGAGGGCCTGACCTTCGTACACCCGTTCGACGACCCGCTGGTCATCGCCGGGCAGGGCACGATCGCCATGGAGGTGCTGCGCCAGGTGCAGAGCCTGGGCTCCAACCACCTGGACGCGGTGTTCGTGGCCATCGGCGGCGGCGGGCTGATTTCGGGGGTGGCGAACTACATCAAGGCGGTGCGGCCCGAGGTCAAGGTCATCGGCGTGCAGATGAACGACTCGGACGCGATGATGCGGTCGGTGCAGGCCGGCGAGCGGGTGACGCTGCCGGACGTGGGCCTGTTCTCCGACGGCACGGCGGTCAAACTGGTGGGTGAAGAAACCTTCCGCGTGGCCAGCGGCCTGGTGGACGAATTCATGACGGTGGACACCGACGCGGTGTGCGCGGCCATCAAGGACATCTTCGTGGACACGCGCTCCATCGTCGAGCCGGCCGGTGCGCTGGCGGTGGCCGCCATCAAGCAGTACGTGGCCACACGCAAGACCAAGGGCGAGACCTACGCCGCCATCCTGTGCGGCGCGAACATGAACTTCGACCGCCTGCGCTTCGTGGCCGAACGCGCCGAGGTGGGCGAGGAGCGCGAAGCGCTGTTCGCGGTGACCATCCCCGAGGAGCGCGGCAGCTTCAAGCGTTTTCTGGAAACCATCGGCAACCTGCCCGGCGGGCCACGCAGCGTGACCGAGTTCAACTACCGCATCGGCAACGCCGAGACGGCCCACGTGTTCATGGGGCTGACCACACACGGCAAGGGCGAGTCGGGCAAGCTGGCGGCCAGTTTCCAGCGCCAGGGGTTCCAAGCGCTGGACCTGACACACGACGACCTGGCCAAAGAGCACATCCGCCACATGGTGGGCGGACATTCGCCGCTGGCGCAAGACGAACGCCTCCTGCGCTTCGTGTTCCCGGAACGCCCCGGCGCGCTGCTCAAGTTCCTGAGCCTGATGCGCCCGGGCTGGAACATCAGCCTGTTCCACTACCGCAACCAGGGCGCGGACTACGGGCGGATCCTGGTGGGACTGCAAGTGCCGCCGAAAGACCACAAGGCGTTCGACAAATTCCTCCACACCCTGGGGTACCCGTTCGTCGAAGAAACCCACAATCCCGTGTACCGTCTGTTCCTCAAAAGCTGACCGCACACCGCGATGATCATCAAGCCCTTCCCCGCCAGCGACGATGCCGACCCGGTCGGGGATCGGCTGGCGGGTTTGCGGCTGCCGATCATCCACCCCACCGCCGACGCGGTGCTCGACGCCGAGCTTCGCCAGCGACTGCACCGCGCCGAACTGCCCGACCACGCGCTGGGGCGCCTGGAAACCCTGCTGTTGCAACTGGCACGCATTCAGAACCCGACGCCCTTCCCGTTCGACCTGCTGGCCTTTGACTCCCCTCAGCTGGTGGTGTTTGCGGCCGATCACGGCGTGGCCGACGAAGGCGTGTCGCTGTTTCCGCAGTCGGCCACGCGCCAGCGCATCGGCCAGCTGCTCAAAGGCAGCTCCGCCACAAACACCCTGGCCGACCTGCACGGGTTCGATCTGACGGTGGTGGACGCCGGGGTGGCGACCCACCTGCAACCACCGGCCCACCACAAGGCGCGCGTGCCGCTGCAGTTGCGCAAGATCGGCTACGCCACCCGCAACATCGTGCTCAGCCCGGCCATGTCGATGGCGCAGGCCGTGTCGGCCCTGCACGCCGGCATGGACGTGGTGCACCACCTGCCGGGCAATGTGATCGCCTTGGGCGACGTGGGCGTGGGCAGCACCTCCTGTGCGGCCTTGCTGCTGTCACGCCTGTGCGGTGTGCCGCTGGCCGACGCCTGCGGCCGCGGCAGCGGGCTGGACGACGCCCAGCTGCAGCACAAACTGGAGAAGCTGTTCGCCGCCGCCAGCCGCCACCGCAAGGCCACAGCCCCGCTGGACGTGCTGGCGGCCATGGGTGGTTTCGAGATCGCCATGATGGCCGGGGCCATGCTGCAGGCCGCGGCCGAGCGGCGCGTGGTGCTGGTGGACGGCTTTGTGGCCGGCGCCGCGGCGCTGGTGGCCCGCGGGCTGGCGCCCGCCGTGACCGACTACCTGGTGTTCACCCACCGGTCGGCCGAGCCTGGCCACCGCTTGCTGCTGATCCACCTGCAGGCGCAGCCCCTGCTGGACATGGAACTGCGCGTGGGCCAGGGCATGGGCGCGCTGCTGGCGTGGCCGCTGCTGCAAACCGCTCAGCGGCTGCTGGAACACTGACCGCGGCGACGCGGGCGGGCGTCAGTTCTTCGCCGGCTGCGGCAGGCTCAATTCCACCGTGGTGGGCCCCGAGTTGCTGGCGCCCAACCGGGCGCCGAGACGGCTCACCGACTGCAGCACCAGCCCATCCTCCAGCGCTGCGCCCACGGTGTAGGGCCGAGGGGGTTGGCCGTCGATCGCTATGAGGGCGGCCCCACGGCGGCCCGACTGGTCCACCACGCCGAGAAGGCGGTAGCGCGATGCCGTCGCGACCGGCGCAGGCGCTTTGGCCTCAGCCACCGGCGCCACAGCGCCGAGCGCACGGGCCACCGCCGCGGCATCGCTGCCCATGGGCGCCAGGGGCACGGCCGCCACCGCCGTGACCGGGCTGCGTCCCCAGGCCAGCAGGACCCAGTAGCCAGCGCTCAACCCCGCCGCCAGCCACAGCACCCCCGCCGCCAGCGCAGGCAGCAGGCCCGGGGCCGACGAAGAGGGCTGCGCCAGTCGGCGCGCGCGGATGGCCTTGTTCATGGGCGCATTATGATCGACCGACACCGTGCAACCGCGGGCCCAAAAGCGCCGGTTGCACCCCTCGCACAGCACCGTCCGCAGGCCCCCCAACGGGTCCGCCGGACCGATCCGGGAGACCGACTTGACACACCCCCGCCCCCTGCGCCACACCGCCCGCCGCGCCCTGGTGCGCGGCTTCACGCTGATCGAACTGATGGTGGTGCTGGTCATCATCGGCGTGCTGGCCGCGCTGATCGTGCCCAACGTGCTGGACCGCGACGACGTCGCCCGCGTGACCGCCGCCAGGACCGACGTCAACAACCTGATGCAGGCGCTCAAGCTCTACAAACTGGACAACCAGCGCTACCCGACCAGCGAACAGGGGCTGAACGCCCTGGTGGCCAAGCCGGGCGCCGGCCCCATACCAGCCAACTGGCGACCGTACCTGGACAAACTACCCGCCGACCCCTGGAGCCGCCCCTACCAGTACCTGAGCCCGGGCCTGCACGGTGAAGTGGACGTGCTGTCGCTGGGTGCGGACGGTCAGGCTGGAGGCGAAGGCAAGGACGCCGACATCGGCAGCTGGCAGTGAGCCCTCCCCCCCTGCGCCGCTGCGCGGCTTCCCCCCCTGCTGCGCGGAGGGGACGGCCGCTGTGGCCCGGCAAAGCCGGTTCCACGCGGCCCCTGGACAGAAGGCACGTCGACCTCCACCATGTCCTCGCGCCGCGCTGTGCGCAGGGCTTCACGCTGCTGGAACTGATGATCGTGGTGGCCATCATCGCGCTGGCCACCGCTGGCGTGAGCCTGGCGCTGCGGGACAGCGACAGCACCCAGCTCGAACGCGAGGCGCTGCGCCTGTCGGCGCTGCTCGAATCGGGCCGCGCCCAGTCGCGCACCAGCGGCGTGCCGGTGCTCTGGCGCAGCACCGGCAGCGGTTTCGAATTCATCGGCGTGGCGCCCACGCCCGGCGCCGCGGACGGACTGGCGAACACCCGCAGCTGGCTGAGCGATGGGACGCGCGTGCAGATCACGCAGCCCGCCGGTGCCGCGGTGCTGGTGCTGGGGCCAGAGCCGCTGATCGCAGCACAACGGCTGATGTTGCTGCAAGGCGACCGGCGCCTGAGCCTGGGCACCGACGGGCTTGCACCGTTTGCGGTGCTACCGGAGGGCTCCACCCCATGACGAACAGGCGCCGCAGCCAAGGCTTCACTCTGATCGAGGTGCTGGTGGCGCTGGCGGTGGTGGCCATCACCCTGGCCGCCGGGCTGCAAGCCACTGGCGCCCTGACCCGCGCCGCCAGCCGCCAGAGCGACCAGTGGCTGGCCCAGTTGTGCGCCGAAAACGAACTGACCCGGCTGCGCCTGGCGCGCCAGCTGCCTGGTGTGGGAGAGACCACCGCCGACTGCACCCAGGCCGGGCAGACGCTGGCGGTGCGCCTGGTGGTCGCGCCCACGCCCAACCCGAACTTCCGGCGCATCGACGCGGTGGTGGAAGGCCCGGTCGACGGTGCCACGGTGCGGCTGCTGATGCTGTCCACGGTGATGGGGCGGTATTAGATGGACCCCCACGCTCCACCGCTGCGCGGGTCGCTGCCCCCCGGGGGGGCTGGGCCTGCCTTGGGGCGGCCCGGCGGCTGGCCCGTCTTGCGCCCCCACGCTACACCGCTGTGCGGGTCGCTGCCCCAGGAACGGGGAGGGACCCAGTCCTTGCCGGGTCCGGGGGCTGGGCCTGCCTTGGGGCGGCCCGGCGGCTGGCCCGTCTTGCGCCCACACGCTCCACCGCTGAGCGTCTTTCCCCCCTGCTGCGCGGGGGGGCCGGCCCCTGTGGCTGGGCCAAGCCCGTTCCACGGCGCCTCTGGACCGAGACACGCGCTTCCGAGTGACGCTTGGCATCTGCCTGTGCGCCGCTCCCGTGGCTTCACACTCATCGAACTGCTGGTCGCCATCTCGGTGATGGCGTTGCTGGCGGTGCTGAGCTGGCGCTCCATCGACGGCATGACGCGCACGCAGACGCTGACGCAGCAGCGCGCCGACCAGTTGCTGCGCCTGCAGGCGGCGCTGGGTCAGTGGGGGGCCGATCTGGATGCGGTCACCGACACCCAGGAAGTGAGCCCGCTGGACTACGACGGCCGGCTGCTGCGCCTGACGCGGCGCGACAGCGGCGAGACCGGCCTGGACAGCGCCGGCGTGCGCGTGGTGGCGTGGACGCGGGTGGATAGGCAGTGGATGCGCTGGCAGTCCGGCCCGCTGCAGCACCGCGACGACCTGGCCCGCGCCTGGCAGCGCGCGGCGCTCTGGAGCCAGGCGTCAGCGCCCGATGCCGCACAGCGCAGCGATGCCGACAGCGCGGTGGCGGTCGCCGCCATCGACCAGTGGCAACTGTTCTACCACCGGGGCGAAACCTGGGGCAACCCGCTCTCGTCGGTGGGCAACGAGTCGGCCGGCACCGCGACCACCACCAGCCTGCCCAACGGCGTGCGTCTGGTGCTGACGCTGAGCACAGGACAGGCCATGCAAGGCACGCTCACCCGCGACTGGGTGCGCCCCACGCTGGAGGCAGGGCAGTGATGAAGCCCCCCCGCGCCGCTTCGCGTCACCCCCCCGCCGGGGGGCGGCACTGGCCGTCCGGCAAAGCCGGCCCGGCGGTGCCCTGGGAGAGCTCCACCTCGCTTCGGAGGTCGATCACCCTCCAGACGAGGCTCTGTCAAAAAGGTGCTGCCCTGCTCCTGGCCATGTTGACCGTGACCCTCGTGGCCACCCTCGCCTCGGCCGCGCTGTGGCAACAGTGGCGCGCCATCCAGGTGGAAACGGCCGAGCGCCAGCGGGTGCAGGCGGGCTGGATCCTGACCGGCGCACTGGACTGGGCGCGCCTGATCCTGCGCGAGGACGCGCGCAGCAACCAGAACAGCGGCAACCCCGACCACCTGGGCGAGCCCTGGGCAATGCCGCTGGAAGAAGCGCGCCTGTCCAGCTTCCTGGCCGCCGACCGCGACAACAGCGCCGACCAGGAACTGCCCGCCTTCCTCTCGGGCGAGGTGCGCGACCAGCAGTCCCGCCTGAACTTTCTCAACCTGGTCAGCGTGACCGGCACCGGCGCGCAAACCAAGGCCGAACTGTCGGTGGCCGATCTGGCGGTGTTCACCAAGCTCTACCAGCTGCTGGACCTGCCCGTTGCCGAGCTGGACGCCGCCGCCCAGGCGTTGCTGCAGACCACGCAACTCGCAGCCAACGACCCTCAGCCCTCGCACACCGCGCTCATCCCGTCCAAGCTGGCCCATCTGGCCTGGCTGGGCATCGGCCGCGCCAGCCTGGCCGCGCTGGAGCCACACGTGACCCTGCTGCCCGAGCGCACGCCCGTCAACCTCAACACCGCCAGCGCCCAGGTGCTGGCGGCCAGCGTGACCGACCTCAGCCTGGCCGACGCCCAGCAGCTGGTGACCGAGCGCGAGCGCGACCCCTGGCGCCAGATCGCCGACGCGGCGCGCACCCAGCCGGGTATCGCCAGCCAGCTCAAGGCCGACCGCCACGACGTGCGCAGCAGCTACTTTGAAGTGCGCGGCCGCCTGCGGCTGGACGACACCGTGATCGAGGAACGCTCGCTGGTGGTGCGCAACAACCTGCAGGTGCGCGTGCTCTGGCGCGAACGCATCACCACCCGCTGAACGGCGCACGGAGCGATCTCTAGAATCCCTCCCATACCACCCGGCCCCCACACGTGCTGATCCTCACCCCTTACGACTTTTCGCTCGCCCCCGCCGACGGCCCCACGGCCCCGTTGTCCTGGGTGCGTTCCGGTGACGGCCGGCTCGCGCTCGAACACGGCCGCTGCGCCGCTTCGCTGCTGCCCGCCGAAGCCGAAGTGGTGCTGGCGCTGCCGGTGCGCGCCCTGTCGTGGCACCGCCTGGCGGTGCCCAAGGTGGCCGCCTCGCGCCTGCGTGCGGTGCTCGACGGCCTGCTCGAAGAACGCCTGCTCAGCGACACCACCGAGCTGCATTTCGCCCTGGCGCCCGGCGCCCGCCCCGGCCAGACCCTGTGGGTGGCCGCCTGCGACAAGGCCTGGCTGCGCAGCTGGCTGCAGGCGCTGGAAGCGGCCGGGCGCCCGGTCTCGCGCATCGTGCCCATGCTCTGGCCCACGGCGGACGCAGTGCACTGGGCCCACGACAGCGGCGGCCACGCCTGGCTGGGCAGTGCCAGCGCCGAGGGCGTGCGCTGCCTGCCGCTGACCGCCGTGGGCACGGACCGCACCGGCACCGAAGACACCGAAGCGCAGTGGCTGGCCGACCCGGCCGTGGCCGCACAGGCCGAACAGGCACTGGACCGGCGCCTGGCGCCCGTACCCTTGCACGACTGGCTGCTGCGCGTCGCCCAGTCCGACTGGAACCTGGCGCAGTTCGACTTGAGCCTCTCCAGCGGCGCGCGGCGCGGTCAGCGCCTGCGGCAGGCGCTGCGCCAGTTCCGCACGGCGCCGGCCTGGCGCCCGGCGCGCTGGGGCCTCGCGGCCTTGCTGGTGGCCCAGCTGGTGGGGCTGAACGTGGCCGCCTGGCACGAACGCAGCGGCCTGGACGCCAAGCGCCAGGCGGTGCGCCAGACCCTGCAACAAACCTTCCCCAACGTGACGCTGGTGCTGGACGCACCGCTGCAAATGCAGCGCGAGCTGGCCCAGCTGCAGCAGGCCGGTGGCCAGCTGTCGGGCCGCGACCTCGAAGCCATGCTGTCGGCCCTGGGCAGCGCGGGCCCGGGCGTGGCCGCGCAACGCCTGGTCTACAGCCCGGGCGAGTTGCGGCTGGAAGCGCCCGAGGAGCAGTTGCGCGCCCAGGCCCAGGCGCTGGCCGGCGGCGCCTGGAACGCACAGATCGACGGCCAGGCACTGCGCCTGCGCCCCAACACCCCATGACCGATCGCACCCCATCCCCCCTGCAGCGCCTGCGCCAGACCGTGCAGCCCGCCTGGGCGCGGCTGGCGCCGCGCGAACGCCTGGCCGTGGGCGCGGCCGCCACCGTGGTGGGGCTGGCCTTGCTGTGGTGGCTGGGCGTGGCCCCGGCGCTGACCACCCTGCGCGCGGCCCCTGCCCAACACCAGCAGCTGGACGCGCAGCTGGCCCAGATGCGCCAGATGGCCGCCACGGCACAAAGCCTGCGCGGCCAGAACCAGGCCCTGGCGCCCGCCAGTGCCCGCAGCGCGCTGGAACAGGCCACCAGCACCACGCTGGCCGGCACGGCGCAGCTGCAGGTGCAGGGCGACCGCGCCACCGTCACCCTGCGCGGCACGCCGCCCGACGCGCTGGCGCAATGGCTGGCGCAGGTGCGCATCAACGCCCGCGTGGTGCCGGTGCAGGCCGATCTGCAGCGCAGCGCAGCCCCCGCGGGCTGGAGCGGCCAGCTGGTGCTGGCCGGCCCCGGCCTGGGGGCGGGCAACTGATGCACACCGCCTGGCCCGCGCGCCTGGCCTGGCTGGGTGGCCTGCTCGGGCTGACTTTGGCTCTGCTGCTGTTCGCGCCGGCGCGCTGGCTGGCCCAGGGCATCGGCCTGGCCAGCGACGGGCGGGTGCAACTGGTCAACGCCCGTGGCACGGTGTGGGACGGACAAGCCGACCTGCTGCTGACCGGTGGCCAGGGCAGCCGCAGCCTGACCGCCCTGCCGCAAGGCCTGCGCTGGCGGCTGCGCCCCGCCTGGGCCGCGGCACCGGCACTGCAACTGCAACTGACCGCCCCCTGCTGCACCCCGCAACCGCTGAGCCTGACCGCCCTGCCCGGCTGGAACGGCGCGCGCCTGCAAGTGGCCAGTTTCCAGAGCCAATGGCCCACCGAGCTGCTGACGGGCCTGGGCACACCCTGGAACACGCTGCGTCTGGAAGGGCAGCTGCAACTGCAGTCCCCCGGGCTGGACCTGCAATGGGCCGCCGGCCGCAGCCAGGTGCAGGGCGCGCTGACCATCGACGCCCAGGACATGGCCTCGCGCCTGTCCACCCTGCGCCCGTTGGGCAGCTACCGCCTGGCGCTGAACGCCCCCGCGGGTGGCGACAGCGCCACCGTGGCACTGCAGACCCTGCGCGGTGAACTCCTGTTGCAGGGCGACGGTCAATGGGTGGGGGGACGGTTGCGGTTCCGTGGCGAGGCATTGGCCGCGCCGGGCCGCGAAGCCGCGCTGGCCAACCTGCTCAACATCATCGGACGCCGCCAGGGCGCGCGTTCGCTGCTGAACATCGGGTGACGTCTGCACGCAGGCGCACACCCCACTTCGCGATAGGATGACCTCATGACAGCCAACCCCCTCCGAGCCCCCGCGGCGCCGTGCGCGCTCACGCTGCTGGCGCTGGTCTGCGCACTGGGCGGCCTGCTGCCCGGCCATGCCGCGGCACAAAGCCGCCGCCAGGAACCGGTGGTGCTCAACTTCGTGGGCGCCGAGATCGAAGCCGTGGCGCGCACGCTGTCCACCATCACCGGCCGCAACGTGGTGCTGGACCCGCGCGTCAAGGGCACGGTCAACCTCTCGACCGACAAGCCGGTGCCGCCGGCCACCGCGCTCAACCAGTTCGCCGCCGCGCTGCGCCTGCAGGGCTTTGCGCTGGTCGACACCGGCGGGCTCTACAAGATCGTGCCCGAAGCCGACGCCAAGCTGCAGGGCAACACCGTCCACGCCGGGCCGGTGAGCCAGCTGCCGGCGTCCAACCAGATCGTCACGCAGATCTTCCGCCTCAACCACGAGAACGCGAACAACCTGGTGCCGGTGCTGCGCCCGCTGATCGGCCCGAACAACACCATCAACGTCAACCCGGGCAACAACTCGCTGGTCATCACCGACTACGCCGACAACCTGCAACGCATCGGCCGCATCATCAGCGCGCTGGACGTGGCCGGCGCCACCGACGTCGAAATCATCCCGCTGCAGCACGCCATCGCCACCGACCTGGTGCCCCTGGTGAACAAGCTGATCGAGTCCGGTGGCACGGGCGGCGGAGCGGCCGGTGCATCGGCGGGTGACGCATCCTTCAAGACGACGCTGGTGGCCGAGCCGCGCAGCAACAGCCTGGTGATGCGCGCGGCCAACCCGGCGCGGCTGGCGCTGGTGCGCGCGCTGGTGACCAAGCTCGACCAGCCCACCTCGCAGGCCGCGGCCGGCGACATCCACGTCGTCTATCTGAAGAACGCGGACGCGGTGTCCCTGGCCACCACGCTGCGCGCCGCGCTCTCAGGGGGCGGTGGCGCAACCGCCAGCGCACCGGCACGCCCCGCCGCAGCGGCGGGTGGCAGCGCGGCCACGTCGCCGGTCGCGTCCAGCGCGACGCCGTCCACCGGCGGCCAGATCCAGGCCGACCCGGCCACCAACGCCCTCATCATCACCGCGCCCGAGCCGCAGTACCGCCAGCTGCGCGCCGTGATCGACCAGCTCGACGCACGGCGCGCGCAGGTGTACGTAGAAAGCCTGATCGCCGAGGTCAACGCCGACAAGGCGGCCGAGTTCGGCATCCAGTGGCAAGGGCCCATCGGCAAGGCGGGCGACGGCGCCATCGGTCTGCTGGGCACCAACTTCGGCAGCGGCGGCAGCAACATCTTCACGCTGGCCAACGGCACCACCGCGCCGGCGGCGGGCCTGAACCTGGGGGTTGCCGCGCGCGCCAACGGTGTGTACTTCCTGGGCTTTCTCGCCCGCTTCCTGCAGCAGAACGGCGAAGGCAACATCCTCTCCACCCCCAACCTGCTGACGCTGGACAACGAAGAGGCCAAGATCGTGATCGGCCAGAACGTGCCCTTCGTGACCGGCCAGTACACCAGCAACAACTCCAGCAGCGGCTCGGTCAACCCGTTCCAGACCATCGAGCGCAAGGACGTGGGCCTGACCCTGCGCGTCAAGCCACAGATCAGCGAGAACGGCACCATCAAGATGACCATCTTCCAGGAGGTCAGCAGCGTGCAGGAATCGTCGGTCAACGCCAGCGGTGGCCTGATCACCACCAAGCGCTCCATCGAATCGACCGTGCTGGTGGACGACGGCTCGGTGGTGGTGCTCGGCGGCCTGCTGCAAGACTCGTACGCCGGCAACGAAGACAAGGTGCCTGGTCTGGGCGACGTGCCCATCTTCGGCAACCTGTTCAAGAACGAGAAGCGCACCCGCAAGAAGACCAACCTGATGGTGTTCCTGCGCCCCGTCGTGTTGCGCGACGCACGCGAGACCACCAGCCTGTCGCTGGACCGCTACGAACAGATGCGCGCGATCCAGAAGGACGCGCAGCCCGTGCCCAGTGTCGTGGTGCCGGTCAACGAAGCGCCGGTGATGCCGCCGCAGGCCCCGGCGGCTTTCACGGCCCCGCCCGTCCGGTGAGCCCGCGGTCATGAGGTACCCGCTGCCCTACGCCTTCGCGCGCGAACACCACTGGCTGCTGGAAGACGACGGCGAGCAGCTCACCCTGCTGGGCAGCAGCACGGCCGCAGCGGACGCCGACGCGCAGACGCGGCGCCTGTCGGCGCTGTCCGAAATCCTGCGCCGGCACGACGTGCGCGAGGTGCTGTGGCAACCGGCCGACGCGCTGGCCCAGCGCATCAGCGCCGCCTACGCCCAGGGCGAATCGAGCGCGGCCGCGGTGGTCAGCGAGGTGCAGGGCGATGCGGATCTGAGCCGCATGATGCAGGAGCTGCCCGCCATCGAAGACCTGCTGGAAACCGCCGACGACGCGCCCATCATCCGCATGCTCAACGCCCTGCTGACGCAGGCCGCGCGCGACGGCGCGAGCGACATCCACATCGAGCCCTACGAGCGGCATTCGAGCGTGCGCTTCCGCGTCGACGGCACGCTGCGCGAGGTGGTGCAGCCCAACCGCGCGCTGCACGCCGCACTGATCTCGCGCCTGAAGATCATGGCCGAGCTGGACATCTCGGAAAAACGCCTGCCGCAGGACGGCCGCATCAGCCTGCGCATCGGCACCCGCGCGGTGGACGTGCGCGTTTCCACCCTGCCCAGCGCGCACGGCGAGCGCGCGGTGCTGCGCCTGCTGGACAAGAGCGAGAGCAAGCTCAACCTGGAAGCCGTGGGCATGCAGGGCGACGTGCTGGCGCGCTTCAAGCACTTGCTGACGCAGCCGCACGGCATCATCCTGGTGACCGGCCCCACCGGCTCGGGCAAGACCACCACGCTGTACGCCGGCCTGCAGCGGCTGGACGCGGCCACGCTCAACATCATGACGGTGGAAGACCCGATCGAGTACGAGCTGCCGGGCGTGGGCCAGACCCAGGTCAACGCCAAGATCGACCTCGACTTCGCCAAGGCCCTGCGCGCCATCCTGCGCCAGGACCCGGACGTGATCATGATCGGCGAGATCCGCGACTTCGAAACCGCGCAGATCGCCATCCAGGCCTCGCTGACCGGTCACCTGGTGCTGGCCACGCTCCACACCAACGACGCGTCCAGCGCCGTCACACGCCTGACCGACATGGGCGTGGAGCCTTTCCTGCTGAGCAGTTCGCTGCTGGGCGTGCTGGCCCAGCGCCTGGTGCGCAAGCTCTGCGTGCATTGCCGCCAGCAGGACGGGCAAGGCCGCTGGCGCGCGGTGGGCTGCGCACACTGCAGCCAGACCGGCTACAAGGGCCGCACCGGCATTTACGAACTGCTGGTCACCGACGACAAGATCCGGTCGCTGATCCACAACCGCGCGGCCGAGAGCCAGATCTTCGTGGCGGCCGAAGCCGCCGGACTGCGGCCGATGCGCGAAGACGGGCAGCACCTGATTGCGCAAGGCATCACGACGACCGAAGAGGTCATGAGCGTGACGAGGGATTGACCCCCCGCATCGGCTTCGCCGCTACCCCCCAGGGGGCGGCACTGGCGGCCCGGCGGCGCCGGTTCCGCGGTGCCCCTGGATTGAGACACTGCTTACCTGATCTACCCTTATGCCCGCGTATTCCTTTGAAGCCCTGGACGCACAGGGCGCCACGCAGAAAGGCCTGATCGACGCCGACACGGCCAAGGCCGCGCGCAGCCAGCTGCGGGCGCGGGCGCTGGTGCCGCTGTCGGTGGAGCCGGCGCTGAACGCACCGGGCGAGAGCGGCGGGCGAGGTCTGAACATCACCCTGTGGGGAGGCCACGTGTTCAACGCCACCGGGCTGGCGGTGTGGACACGCCAGCTGGCCGGCTTGGTGGCCGCGGGCCTGCCGCTCGAACGCGCGCTGGCTGCGCTGGCCGAAGAGGCCGAAGACGAGGCGCAGCAGCGTCTGGTGGCTGCGTTGCGGTCGGAGGTGAACGCGGGCGCGCCGTTCGCCAAAGCGCTGGCCCAGCACCCGCGCGAGTTCTCGGCCATCTACAGCGCCGTCATCGCCGCGGGTGAACAGAGCGGTCAGCTGGGCACGGTGCTCGAACGCCTGGCCGACGACCTGGAAGCGCGCGAGGCGCTCAAGAACAAGCTGATCGCTGCATCGCTTTACCCGGCCATCGTCACCGTGGTGGCCATCGTCATCGTGGTGTTCCTCGTCAGCTACGTGGTACCGCAGGTGGCCAGCGTGTTCGCCGGCAGCCAGCGCGCCCTGCCCTTCCTCACGGTGGTGATGCTGGGGCTGAGCGCCTTCGTGCGCGGCTGGGGCTGGCTGCTGCTGTTGCTGCTGGTGAGCGGCGGCATCGCTCTGGTGGCGGCGCGCCGCAATCACGCGCTGCGCGAGCGCATGGACGCTGCCTGGCTGCGCCTGCCTCTGGTGGGCAAGCTCGCGCGCGGCTACAACGCGGCGCGTTTTGCGGCCACGCTGGCCATGCTGGCGTCGGCGGGCGTGCCCATCCTGCGTGCCCTGCAGACCGCCGCCGAAACCCTGAACAACCGCGCCATGCGCACCGACGCGCTGGACGCGCTGGTGCTGGTGCGCGAGGGCGCGCCGCTGGCGTCGGCCATCGGCAGCAAGAAACGTTTTCCGCCGCTGGTGAGCATGTTCGCCCGCCTGGGCGAGCAGACCGGCCAGTTGCCGGTGATGCTGCGCCGTGCGGCCGACCAGCTCAGCGCCGAGGTGCAGCGCCGCGCCATGCACCTGGCCACCATCCTGGAGCCGCTGCTGATCGTGGGCATGGGCCTGGTGGTGATGCTGATCGTGCTGGCGGTGCTGATGCCGATCATTCAGCTGAACCAGCTCGTGAAGTGACCCCCCTGCGCCGCTTCGCGTCTTCCCCCCTGAGGGGGGACCACACCAGTGGCCCGGCAAAGCCGGTTCCACGGTGTGTGCTGGACAAAGACACCTCACTCGGAGAGCTTTCCCTATGCCCGTGACACTTGATGGCCAGCTTGTCGTTGCGATTTCTTCGCGGGCGCTGTTCGACTTTGAAGAGGAGAACCGGCTGTTCGAGACCGG
>NZ_JBPCSJ010000132.1:0-2381 GCF_051007235.1 Hydrogenophaga sp.
CGTTTCGGTCACGGTCTGCGTGTCCCGCAGCTCGGTGCGCTCGAACGTCGCGTTGGCCGGCAGCTGGCTGGGCACGTACGCCGCGCACGACTGGGCGAGCGGACGGGCCGCGGGCGGAGCCGGCGTGTCGTTTCCGCCGCAGGCGGCGAGCACGAGCGTGCCGAGCAGAGGGACGGTCAGGGCCCGGGTGCGGGTCCCCTTGAACAGGGCCGGGTTTATGCTGACGGGATGTTTCATCGAAGTGCTTCCTTGCAAAGTGGTGATCGCTCGCGCGCCGCCGGTGGGATCGCATCCACTGGCTGGGTGCGACGGGCGAGGCCCATGCTAGGAAGCGGGTGGGGTGGCGTCTTGTACGCCGCGGGGAACCGCGGGTAAGCACCCATGCAGGCCGGTCATGCCATTCCCGGGGTGGTCTATCTGGGCCGCGACTGGCTGCTGTACGCCGACCCGGATCTGCGGTTCAACCTGTCCGAGAACGTGGCACCGGCGCTGGTGTTCGGGCCGACGCAGGGGCTGGCCACACTGACGCTGCGCGACGGCGCTCAGGTCAGCGCGCCGGTGCTGTTGCACGCCAGCGGGGCCTGGAGTGGCATGACCGTTCGCCGCCCGCTGGCCTTTCTGTACGCGGACCCGTTGTCCGACGTCGGCGTCGGTCTGCAGCAGCGCGCGGCGGGCGGCGTGGTGCCCTGGCCCGATGCCGACCTGATGCAGCGCCACGGCGTGGACCTGCACGCCCTGTGCGGCGGTGCGGTGCCCGCGGCCCAGGCCGGGCCCTGGGTCGCCCGGGTGCTGGCCGATGTGGCCTGTCCGCGCGGTGGCTCGTCACCCATGGACCCGCGGCTGGCCGGCCTGCGTGAGCGCCTGCACCAGCGCAGCGAAGGGCGTGCCGACCCGGCGGTCATCGCCGGCGAGCTGGGCTTGTCGGCCGAACATGTGCGCAAACTGTTCCGGCAACAGGTCGGCATGACCCTGTCGAGTTACCAGGCCTGGGTGCGGCTCTACCAGGTGGCGGCGAACGCGTGCGATGCCCACCACAGCGGCCAGCCGCACAACGCGTCGGAACTGGTCAGCGCCGGAGGCTTTTACGACGCCTCGCACGCTTCGCGGGCGATCCGGCGCTACTTCGATCTGCTGCCCACCGAGATGCTCGCGCCCAAGGCGTTCGTGGATTGCCGCGGGGCGGCCTGAGGCGGCGACCTCAGGCGGTGTGGGGGCTCGCGGCGGTCGACGGCGAACGTTTCTGAACCCGCGCGGCCTGCCAGCTCAGGGCCATGGCCGCGAGCATCAGCACCAGGCCGAACCAGTGCAGTTGGCGCATCAGCCCCTGGGCGATGAGACCGCCGCCCAGCGCCGACCCCAGCGCTTGCCCGCCGTAGAGGGCCGAGGTGTTGAGCGCGACCGTGGCCGGCGCCAGCGCCGGGGCCATGTGCACCAGCCGCGCCTGCTGGGCCGAGTTGGCCGAAAAACAGCCCAGCGCCCACGGCACCAGCACCAGCGCCTGCAGCCACAACGCGCTCGCCCCCAGTGGCCAGAGCAGCAGGGTCAGCGCCATGCCGCTCAGGGTGATGAGCACCGCACGCGGCGCGCCCAGCCGGTCGATGCGGCGCGAGAGCAGCACGTTGCCCGTGAGCCCGAAGGCGCCGAACCACAGGAACAGCAGGGACAGCGCGCCCGCGCCCAGGCCCAGCACCTGCTGGTGGTACGGCGCGAAGTAGGCGAACAGCGTGAACTGGCCGAAGGCCGACAGCAGCGTCACGCCCACCGCCAGCATGAGCGGCGGCGAGCCCAGCGTCTGCGCCCAGGCCTGGCGCGACAGCGCGGCGGGGCGGATGCCGTCGGGCATGGCGCGCCAGACCCAGCCGGCCACCAGCAGGGCCAGCACGGCCACCAGACCGAAGGCCCAGCGCCAGCCGAAGAGGCCGCCGATCCAGGCCGCCAGCGGCATGCCCAGCACCGAGGCCACCGACCAGCCCAGGAACACGAAGGTGATGGCCTTGCCGCGCTGCGCGTCGGGCACCAGCAGGCCCACGCAGGCGGCCGCCTGGGGCGTGAAGATGGCCGGCGGGATCACCGCCAGCACGCGCAGCGGCAGCAGCCAGCCGTAGCTGGGGGCGAACGCGCTGATGCCCATGAACAGCGCGTACCAGAGCAGCGAGAGGGTGAGCAGGCGCCGCCGGTCCCAGCCGGCCACCAGGGTGGCGAACAGCGGCGCCCCCACGCCCATGAGGATGGCGCCGGCGGTGATCAGCAGCCCGGCCTGCGGAATGCTCACCTGCAGCGAGGTGCTGATGTCGTTGAGCGTGCCGGGCACCGCCATGACGCCGGTGCCGATGACGAAGTTGCCCACCATCAGCGCCCAGAGGCTGCGCGGCAGGGGTGGC
>NZ_JBPCSJ010000133.1:0-2820 GCF_051007235.1 Hydrogenophaga sp.
GGCGCTGGCCCGCGCCGGCCACCAGCCGCCGGCCACCGCGGCCACCACGCCCAGCGCGCCATACAGCCCGGCGGCCGACGCGCTCCAGTGCAGCGTGGGGGCGGCCCCGGCGAAATAGCCACCGCCCAGGTCGCCGCCCAGCACCCGCAGCGCCAGTGCGGCCAGGCCGGTGCCCAGGGCCACGCCGAGCAGGCTGCCCAGCAGCCCCAGCAGGGCCGATTCGGCCAGCACCAGGTGCATGCGTTCGCGCGCCGACAGGCCCAGCACCCCCAGCAGCGCGAACTGCTGCTGGCGCCGCGCCACCGAGAGTGACAGCACCGAGAACACCAGGAAACCGCCGGTGAACAGCGCCACCAGCGCCAGCACCGTGAGGTTGACCCGGTAGGCCCGCGAGAGCAGGCTGGCGCGTTCGCCGTTCTGCTCGGGGCGTTGCGCCAGCACCGTGGGGGGCAGCGCGAGGGCTTGCAGCACCTCGTCGACCACCGCGCCGGGGGCCAGGCGCAGGTCGATGCGGCTGAGCGCGCCGGGCCGCTGCAGCAGCGCCTGCGCGGCGGCCACGTCCATCACCAGCAGCGGGGCCCCCGGCGCGTTCACCGTGCCGGCCACGCGCAGCGGGTGCCATTGCAGGCCGCTTTGCACCTGCAGCTGCGGCGCATCGCCCAGCGCGGCGCGGGCCGCGGGGTTGAGGAACACGGCATCCGGGGCGAACAGATCGGTTCGGCCAGCGCCCGCGGCGGGGCGGGGCATCAGGGCGGGCGACACACCGGCCACGGTCAGAGCGTCCACCCCCAGCAGCCTCAGGTTCACGCGTTGGCCCGATGTGGCCTGGGCACTGGTGGGCAACTCCAGCACCGGGCTGGCCAGCGCCACGCCAGGCTGCGCGGCCACGCGTTCGTGCAGGGCGTCGTCCAGCAGGCCCTGTCGCGGCCGCAGGCTCAGGTCGGGCTGGCCGTTGACGGTGCTGACCGCACTGGCGAACTCGGCCAGGGCCGACGCATTGATCAGCTGCACCGCGAGTGCCAGCGCCACGCCCAGCAGCACGGCCACCACCGCGGCCGCGCTGCGCCAGGGGTGGTGGCGCAGTTCCTGCCAGGAGAAGGTGGTGAGCAGCGAGCGCATGGGCGGCAGCTTATCGCCTGGGCAAAGGCCGTGCAGGCAAAGCCCATGGCCCGAAGCTTGCATGCGCCTATGATGGGCTTTTCAGCGCGCTGGAATGTTCGCTCCTGTGGCGCTGCCGGCACCCTGGGTTGTTCCTGAATCTCAACGTGATCCCATGGTCCGTATCCACCTCGCCATCGACCTGCAGTACCAGGTCCACACCCCGCCCGGGGCCGACTTCATCTTCAACCTGCAGTGCGCTCAGACGCGCCAGCAGCACGTGGTCTGGGAAGAGCTGCTGGTCAGCCAGCCCGTGCCCCAGACCAGCCACACCGACCCGGCCACGCTCACCCGTACCCTGCGGCTGAGCGCCGTGCCCGGCCCGTTGCTGGTGCGTTACCGCGCCACGCTGGACATCACCCACCACAGCGAGGCGCCTGCGCTGGTGATGGAAACGCCGGTGGCCCAGCTGCCACCGGAAGCCCTGATGTATCTGTACCCCAGCCGCTACTGCCAGTCCGACTGCCTGACCGCGCAGGCCATGGCGCTGTTCGGCACCCTGCCGCAGGGGCATGCGCGCGTCATCGCGGTGCGCGACTGGGTGCGCAGCCAGGTGCGTTTCCAGTCCAACAGCAGCAACTCCATGACCTCGGCGCTGGACACCCTGCACAACCACGCGGGCGTGTGCCGCGATTTCGCCCACCTGATGATCGCCATGTGCCGCGCGCTGAACATCCCGGCGCGCTTCACCACCGGGATCGACTTCGGCGCCGACCCGGCCCTGGGGCCGACCGACTTCCACGCCTATGTGGAGGTCTACCTGAGCCACCGCTGGTACCTGTTCGACCCCTCGGGCACCGCCATTCCCATGGGTTTCGTGCGCATCGGCTCCGGGCGCGACGCGGCCGACGCGTCGTTCGCCACCATCTTCGGCCAGGTCACGGCGCAGGCGCCGCGCATCGACATTTCGGCCCAGAGCGACCCGGCGGCCGGCTGGTTGTACCCGGTGCACCGCGACGATGCGCTGTCCACCGATGCGGCCTCGCCCTGGAACCTGGTCAATGCCCGCTGAGCGGTTCGTGGCGGGGCGGGCGAGGGGGCTGGCGTCTGTGGTCCAATAACGGGTTTTCAACCCACCCCTCAGAGACAGACTGCCATGGGCAACAAACTCTTCACCGAAGCCGACCGCCGCGCCACCCCCCGTCCCACCGCCGCCAACGGCGTCGTTCTGCCCACGCCCGGTCGTGGCCAGCGCGTGAGCCTGGAGCGCGGTGTCGCCACCCGCACCAAGAAGAACCCCGGCAAGCGCTCCAAGAAGGGCGGCTGATCGCCATGCCGGCACCCGGCGGTCCTTTGGACGGCTGGGCGCAAAACAAACAAGGCCCTTTCAGGGCCTTTTTTTGTTGTCCGTGCCGGATGGTCGCATCAGGTCAGTGGTTCCTCTGATGCGGACAGCAGGTAGAGGCCCGGGTTTGTGATGGGGCTCTTGAAGGTCCACTGCGGGTCGTCGCCTGTGATCGCTGGGGCTTCGCAAGAAACGGTACCGACGCGGTCCACGTGACAGATGCGCACACTGCTGCTGTCGCTCAGCGCGCTCTTGCTCATGTTGAACACGGCAGTGGCTGGCTTTTCGGAAAAGTTGTGTGTGTATTCGAATCCATTGACGGCGGTCGCAGACAGAGAGCCCACGGGGACATTGATCAACACCGCGCTGGTCCAGGA
>NZ_JBPCSJ010000134.1:0-5070 GCF_051007235.1 Hydrogenophaga sp.
GATCAAGACCCGACCGGCAAGTCGATCGCGCAGAAGGCGATCGATGCGGTGCAGACCGGCGCGGTGCGCTTCGTTCCCGAGAACTGGGTCAACACCTACAACCAGTGGATGAACAACATCCAGGACTGGTGCATCAGCCGCCAGCTCTGGTGGGGCCACCAGATCCCGGCCTGGTACGACGAGCAGGGCCAAGTCTACGTGGCACGCAACGAAGCCGAGGCTCAGGCCCAGGCCGGTGCGGGCAAAGTTCTCAGGCGCGATGAAGACGTGCTCGACACCTGGTACTCCTCGGCCCTCGTGCCCTTCAGCACCATGGGCTGGCCGAACCAGACCGACGCTGCGACCGACGACTACAGCCTCTACCTGCCCAGCAGCGTGCTGGTCACCGGCTACGACATCATTTTCTTCTGGGTCGCCCGGATGATCATGATGACCACGCACTTCACCGGCCGCGTGCCGTTCAAGCATGTGTACATCCACGGTCTGGTGCGCGACGCGCAGGGCCAGAAGATGAGCAAGTCCGAAGGCAACGTGCTCGACCCGGTGGACCTGATCGACGGCATCACGCTCGAGCCATTGCTCGAGAAACGCACCCAGGGCCTGCGCAAACCCGAAACGGCTCCTAAGGTGCGCAAGCAAACCGAAAAAGAATTCCCCCAAGGTATTCCGGCCTACGGCGCCGACGCGCTGCGCTTCACCTTCGCCGCGCTCGCGACGCGCGGCCGCTCCATCAACTTCGACGCGAAGCGCTGCGAGGGCTACCGCAACTTCTGCAACAAGCTCTGGAACGCCACCAAGTTCGTGCTGATGAACTGCGAAGGCCAGGACTGCGGCCTGATGGAGCACACCAAGGCCGACTGCGTTGTGGGCGGCAAGGCACACGGCTACATGAGCTTCAGCCAGGCCGACCGCTGGATCGTGTCCAAACTGCAGCGCGTCGAGGCCGAGGTCGCCCAGGGCTTCGCCGAGTACCGGCTGGACAACGTGGCCAACACGATTTACGACTTTGTCTGGAACGAGTTCTGCGACTGGTACCTGGAAATCGCCAAGGTGCAGATCAACACCGGCAACGAAGCGCAGCAACGCGCCACCCGCCGCACCCTGATCCGCACGCTGGAAACCATCCTGCGCCTGGCCCACCCGATCATCCCGTTCATCACCGAAGAGCTGTGGCAGAAGGTCGCACCTGTCGCCGGCCGCGGCGGCGAATCGGTGAGCGTGGCGGCCTATCCGGTCAGCCAGCCAGAGCGCATCGACGAAGCGGCCGAAGCACAGGTCGCCAAGCTCAAGGGTCTGGTGGACGCCTGCCGCACGCTGCGCGGTGAACTCAACGTCTCGCCCAGCACGCGCCTGCCGCTGTTCGCCGTCGGCGACACCGCTTTCATGCGCGAGAACGCGGCCGCCCTGCAAGGCCTGGCCAAGCTCAGCGAAGTGAAGGTGTTCGACGACGAGGCCGCCTGGGCCACCGCCGCGCAGGCCGCGCCCGTGGCCGTGGTGGGCGAAGCCCGCCTGTGCCTGTTCATGGAAATCGACGTCGCCGCCGAAAAGGCCCGCCTGACCAAGGAAGCCACGCGACTGGAAGGCGAAATCACCAAAGCCAACGGCAAGCTGGCCAACGAAGCCTTCGTGGCCAAGGCACCCGCCGCGGTGCTGGAGCAGGAGCGCAAGCGGGTGGCCGACTTCGGCGCCACGCTGGCCAAGGTGCGCGAACAGCTGGTGCGCCTGGGCGCCTGAACGCACCGGCCACAAAAAAGCCGGCCCTGTGAGGCCGGCTTTTTTTGTCCCCCGACACGCTCAGCGTCGGTGCAGGGACATCGATCCCCACTGCGACGGCGTGATCGCCTGCGGGTCGTCCTGATCGGTCGAGAACTCCAGACTGTCGAGCACCGAGAAGTCGCTGACCTTGGCTTCGGCCTGTGCGGCCATGGGCGAGAGTGTTTCGTGGATGCGGTGCGCCACGTACCAGCTGGCGCGCAGCTTGGCCTCGCGCGTGTGCGAGCCCAGGCGCGGCGTCAGGTGCAGGTTGGGCACACCGTACAGGGGCGTGCCTTCTGCTGCGAACGTCGGGCTGGCGCCGTCCATGAGGCAGGCGTCGATGCGGCCGTCGGTCAGGGCCAGCGCCAGTGCCTCCGGCTCGAACAGCGAACTGCGGCTCACGCCCACCCACAACTGGCCGGGCTTGCAGTGGTTGAGCACCCGTTCGTTGAGCCAGCCCTTGAAGCGCGAGGCGTACACCACCTGCAGCGAGACCGCGTCCGAACGTCCCAGCAGTTCGTGCAGCGACACCGGCTCCACGCCCAGCTTGTCCCAGATGGGGGCGGCATGGTGCACCGCCGGGTCGTACCCCACCAGGCGCACACCCAGGCCCTTGAGCATGGGCGCCAGGGTGTGGGCCACTGGCGCCAGGCCCAGCAGGCCGATGGTGCTGCCGCACAGCTCGCGGCCCATGCGCACCTGCGAGATCTTGCGCCCCAGCAGCGCGCTGACCATGCCACGGCGGTACAGCATGAGCAGGCCGTAGAGCAGGTATTCGGCGTTGGAGCGCACCGTGGCGCTGCGCGCCTGCACCACCCGCACGTTGCGTTTGGCGCAGGCGTCCAGGTCGGTGTTGTCGCTGGAGATCTGCATGCGCGCGACCATTTCCAGCTTGGGCGAGAAATTCAGGAACTCCTGCGACACGATCACGTGTGGTGGCAGCACGATGGCGCGCGTCTTGTAGGTGGCCTTGCGCAGCTCGATCGGATCGTCCCCGAGCTCGGGGCGGAACGTGACCTCGTGCCGGTCCTGCAACCACTGCAGGGCTTCGGGAACGAGGGGATCGATCAGCAGGACTTCCATGGAGGGGAAACGGACGGCCGCAGCGAGGGGGGCTGGCGGCCGTCGGCCGCGGTCAGCGGCGTTTGAGGACGGTGAAGTGTTCGCTGCCCGCGGTCTGTTGCGACACCAGCTCGTTGCCGGTCTGCTTGGCAAAGGCCTGGAAGTCGCGCACCGAACCGGCGTCAGTGGAAATCACGCACAGCGTCTGACCGCTGTGCATCTCAGCCAAGGCTTTTTTGGCCTTGAGGATGGGCAGGGGGCAGTTCAGGCCGCGGCAATCGAGTTCTTTGTCGGCATTCATGGGTGGTGTCTTCCTCGTTCCAGTGGATTCTATGCGGGCTGCGACAACACCAGCCACCTCATGCGGCAGCCGGGCCTGGCGCGGGGTCGGACGGCGGCGCGTCCATGAAGGTCGGCTCGATACCGCGCGAGCGCAGCCAGTCGGCCAACGCGAAGCCGGTACCTGCGCGCCAGCACCGCAGCTGCGCCGGCTCGAACAGCTTGTATTCGAGCAGCTCGGGCGAGAGCCGGACCATGCCTTCGGCCTGCGCGTGGTAGGTGATCAGCACCTGGTTCATGCGCTGGAAGTCGTGCACGCCCACCAGCGTCAGCGCCGTGGTGCGCAGGCCGGTTTCTTCGGCGATCTCGCGGCGGATGCCCTCTTCCGGCGTTTCCCCCGCTTCCATGAAGCCGGTGATGAGGCCGAACATGCGGTTCTGCCAGGCCGCGTTGCGCGCCAGCAGCACGCGCCCGTCCACCTCGACGATGGCGGCCAGCACCGGCGTCGGGTTGTTCCAGTGGGTGAAGTCGCAGGCGGTGCAGCGCAGGCGCTGCTTGGGTCCACCGTCTTCCTCGCCCGTGATCAGGGCCAGCGGGGCGGCGCAGCAGGGGCAGAAGCGGTAGACCGTCTCCATATCAGATGTCCCTGTACCAGCCACCCCACCGGCTGCGCCAGCCGTGACCCAACCCACAGACACCGCCGGGCTGGCTTTGCCAGACGGCTGGTGTCGCCCCCTGGAGGGGGTCGCGCGCAGCGCGGCAGGGGTGTTTCATGTCACGCCGGGAACACGCCAGTGGACAGGTAACGGTCGCCGCGGTCGCAGACGATGAAGGCGACGGTCGCGTTCTCCACCTGTGCCGCGATCCGCTGCGCCACCCAGCAGGCCCCGGCAGCCGAGATGCCGGCAAAGATGCCTTCTTCGCGCGCCATTCGCCGGCACATGTCTTCAGCGTCGCTCTGGCTCACGTAGACCAGCTCGTCCACACCCGACGGGTCATAAATTTTGGGCAGGTACTCCTGCGGCCACTTGCGGATGCCGGGAATGCGCGAGCCCTCGCTGGGCTGGGCGCCGACGATGCGGATGGCCGGATTCTTCTCTTTGAGGAAACGCGAAACGCCGGTGATGGTGCCGGTGGTGCCCATGGCGCTGACGAAGTGGGTGATGCGCCCGCCGGTCTGCTCCCACAGCTCCGGCCCGGTGGTTTCGTAGTGGATGCGCGGGTTGTCGGCGTTGGCGAACTGGTCGAGCACGCGGCCTTTGCCCTCTTTCTCCATCTTGTCGGCCAGATCGCGCGCGTACTCCATGCCACCGCTCTTGGGCGTGAGGATGAGTTCGGCACCGAAGGCCTTCATGGTCTGGGCGCGCTCGATGGACAGGTCCTCCGGCATGATCAGCACCATGCGGTAACCCTTGATGGCGGCCGCCATGGCCAGCGCGATGCCGGTGTTGCCCGAGGTGGCTTCGATCAGCGTGTCGCCGGGGCGGATGTCACCGCGTTCCTCGGCGCGCTGGATCATCGACAGCGCGGGCCGGTCTTTCACCGAACCGGCCGGGTTGTTGCCTTCGAGCTTGCCCAGCACCACGTTGCCGCGCGCGCGGTTGGCCTCGGCACCGATGCGTTGCAGGGCCACCAGCGGGGTGCGGCCGATGGCGTCTTCAATGGTCGGGTAGTTCATGCACACCACTGTGCCATAATTTCGAGCTCTCCCAAGACACCCGCCCGGGTGGCGAAATCGGTAGACGCAGGGGATTCAAAATCCCCCGCCAGAGATGGTGTGTCGGTTCGAGTCCGACCCCGGGCACCACATTCAAGGCCGTGCAGCACCCGCTGCACGGCCTTTTGTTTGATTGTGGGGAGGTGACCGAAATGGCAACTCGGAAGTGCAACGGGCGCGCGGGAAAAACTGAACGGTGACGCGGGGTTACGGGCGATTCGGGCTTTTCGGGTGGGCGCGGGCGCTTTGGCAGTAAA
>NZ_JBPCSJ010000135.1:0-4521 GCF_051007235.1 Hydrogenophaga sp.
CAGCAGCCAGGCTTCAAAGCGCAGGCCGAGTTCGGTGGCGCGCTGTTCGGACGCTTCGGGGAAGACCATGTTGCCGTCTTCGTCCACGGTGATCCAGTCGCGCGTGGTGGGGTCGATGTGGTCGTCCACGTCGAGTGCGAGCAGGCGCCGCGGCTGGTACTTCTTGCGCGGCTGCTTGCTGACGACGAAGCCGCCTTCGGCGAACTCGTCGTCGTCGCCGTGGTAGTCGCTCACGCCCACGAAGTCGAACAGGGTGAAGACGGGTTTGTTGCGCGCTTTGCGGGTGCCGCGCCCGCGCATCTGCTGGTAGAGGATGCTGGAGCGCGTGAAGCGGGCGAAGACGAGGTTGACCACCTCGGGGCAGTCGAAACCGGTGTCGAGCATGTTGACCGACACCAGGATCTGCGGAAACGGCTCTTTCTTGAAGCGGCGGATTTTGCCCATGCCGTCGGTGGTGTCGTCGGCGCCCTGGCCGCTGACCACGTAGTCGGCCACGCGCACCTCGGGCGCCGGTTTGAGGTGGGCGAACTGCGCATCGAACAGCTGGGCCAGGGTGTGGGCGTGCTGCTTGTTGACGGCGAACACGATGGTCTTGCCCAGCAAGGGTTTGCGCAGCACGCCGCGCCGGTCCACAAAGCCGTTGGCCAGCACCTGGGCGTATTCGCGCACGATGGCGCGGTTGCGTTCGGGAATGGTGAACTTGCGTTCCAGCGCGGACGGGTCCACCACGATCTGCGCCTGGTCGCCAAACACCTGCTCCAGCTCGGTGCGGGTGGTGGCGTCCATCGCGCTCCAGTCGAGTTCGTTGCGCTGGACGGGGAAGCCGCCTTCGGCCGCGGTCTTGACGGTCTGGGCCTTGTAGACCTGGTAGGGCACGAGGTGGCCGTCGCGGATGGCGTCCTTGAGCTTGTAGGAGAAGGTGGGCGCGTCCACTTCAAAAAAGCGCAGGGTGTCGCGCACGAAGGCTTTGTCTTCGGCGTCGCTGTTGTCGGCGTCGTCGTCGGTGGTGTGCACGCAGGGCGTGGCGGTCAGGCCGATCTGCACGCCGTCGAAGTGCTTGAGCACGCCGCTCCACTGGCCGTAGATGCTGCGGTGGCATTCGTCGCTGATGACCAGGTCGAAGTAGCCGCTGGAATAGTCGGCGTAGAGGTTGACCATGCTTTGCAGCGTGGTGACGGTGACGCGCTTTTCATCCTGAAATCGGCGGCCGGCGCGCAGCACATAGGCCGGGTAGTCGGGCAGGTGTTCGGCAAAGGCGTCTTCGGTCTGCTTGGCCAGCGGGATGCGGTCCACCAGAAACAGCACGCGGGTGACGAGGTTGGCCTCGAACAGGCGCTTGATGAGGGCGGCGGCGGTGCGGGTCTTGCCGGTGCCGGTGGCCATTTCCACCAGCAGCTTGCGGCGGCCCTGGACGATTTGCTGGCACAGGGTTTCAATGCATTCGAGCTGGTAGTCGCGTTCGACGATGCGGCGGTCGATAGGGACTTGCAGCACGTCGCGCCGCAGCCTGAGGGACGCGGCGCGGCGCTCCAGGTCGTCCTGCCGGAACACGGTCTTGACCTCGTGCGGGTAGGCCTCGCGCTGCCAGTCCCAGAACAGCACTTTTTCGCCGTTGGAGAGGAAGACGTAGGGCACGCCCAGCTGCTGCGCGTAGCCCCTGACCTGTTCCACCGCTTCCTGCGGGTGAACGCGGTAACGCTTGGCTTCGAGCACGGCGAGCGAGCGGCCGTGGCGGTCGCACAGCACGTAGTCGGCGCGTGTGCCGTCGGGCAGCACCACCTCGTAGCGCACGGCGTTGGTGTCCTGGGTGGTCCAGCCCTGGGCGGCGAGCAGCGCGTCGATCTGGACGCGGGCAAAGGCTTCGTTCGTCATGTTTCCCTCATGCGAATCTGGTGGAGCGGGTGTTCAGGTCGGCCACAGCCGCGCGAAGTCGAAGCTCAGCTGGCGGTGGTGGCGAATGGTGAGCAGGTAGACCGTGGTGTCGGTGGCGGTGTAGAGGATGAGGTAGTCGCTGTGCAGGTAGACCCGCAGCGCGTCGGCCGCGCCCGGCGGCAGCTGGGCCAGCTGCGCCAGGGCTTCGGCCGATTGTGGCGGCTGGTCGAGGTAGCGCTTGCCGATGCGGGGGAAGCGCGCGAGGTTGGGCACGACGGTGTCGCGCAGCCCGGCCAGCAAGTCGTCGTAGGCGAAAGCGGCGTCGGCTTCGGTGAGGAAGGCGTCGATGGACGCCAGCCGTTCGAGGAAGCTGGCGGTGAGTTCGACGCGGAGCAAGCGTTCGGCCAAGGGGTCAGCCCCGTTTGCGCGCCGCCATGGCCTTGGTTTTGGCGCGGGCCTTCTGCAGGCCGGCCAGGGCGGCGTCGGCGTCCTGCGTGCGGCCGGCCAGCACGTCGGCCAGGCCGCGGCGGGCGTCGTCCAGCAGCAGCAGGTGGATGCGCTCGCGCTCCAGGCGGTGGTAGTAGTCGAGCCGGTCGGCGTCGATCAGGGCGACGTAGCTCTCGCCGTTCTTGGTGATGATTTTTTCAGCACCGCCCTTGGCCTGCTCGGCCAGCTCGGACAACTGGGCGCGGGCCTGGGTGAAGGGCACGACGTCGCTGGCGGAAATGCCCATGGCAGGCTCCTGAAGGGGTTACAGAATTCTGCGCAGTTTAACAAGCAGGTGCAGGCAGCCGGTGGTGCCGTCGGTGACCGGGGAGCGTGTGGCCGCAGCGGGCCGGCTGGGCTACCCTTGGGCATGACCTCGCCGACCACCCCGTCCACCGCAGCCGTCGACGCCGCCGTCGCTGACCAAGAGCTTGACACCACGAGCGGCCTGACCGCCGCCCAGGCCGCCCAGCGCCTGGCCGACGAAGGCCCCAACGCCCTACCCGGCGGGCAGCGCCGCGGCCTGCTGTCCATCGCGCGGGACACGGCGCGCGAGCCCATGTTCCTGCTGCTGCTCACCGCGGCCACGCTCTACCTGTTGCTGGGCGACTGGCGCGAGGGCCTGACGCTGATGGGCTTTGTGGTGATCACGCTGGGGCTGACGCTGTACCAGGAAGGCAAGACCGAGCGCGCCATCGAGGCGCTGCGTGACCTGACCAGCCCGCGCGCGCTGGTGGTGCGCGACGGCGTGGCGCAGCGGGTGGCGGGTGTCGACGTGGTGCGTGGCGACCTGCTGCAGCTGAGCGAAGGCGACCGGGTGCCGGCCGATGCGCTGCTGCTGTCGGCCGACGGCGTGCAGGCCGACGAGTCGCTGCTGACCGGTGAGCCGGTGCCGGTGGGCAAACGCGCCGCCCTGCCCGCCGACGCGGCGACACCGGACGGGCAGACCGGCCGCACCCGCCCAGGAGGCGACGACCTGCCCACGGTGTACGCCGGCACGCTGATCGTGCAGGGGCATGCGCTGGCGCGCGTCACCGCGACCGGTGCGCGCAGCGAGATCGGGCGCATCGGCACCGCTTTGGGCACGCTGGCGCTGGCGGCTTCGCCCCTGCAGCAGCAGACCGGCCGGCTGGTGCGCCAGCTGGCGCTGCTGGCGCTGGTGCTGAGCCTGGCCCTGGTGGTGGTGCAGGGGCTGTTGCGCGGCGACTGGCTGCAGGCGGTGCTGGCCGGCATTGCCCTGGCCATGGCCATGCTGCCCGAGGAGTACCCGGTGGTGATGACGGTGTTCCCGGCGCTGGGCGCACGCCGCCTGTCCAGGGAAGGTGTGCTCACGCGGCGCATCAACGCCATCGAGACGCTGGGCGCCACCACCGTGCTGTGCAGCGACAAGACCGGCACCCTCACCGGCAACCGCATGGCGGTGACGCACCTGGCCGCCGGTGGCCCGACGCTGCCGGACCGGCTGGCGCTGGACACGCTGGCCGACCAGCCGTTGCCCGAGGCTTTCCACACGCTGGTGGAGTTCTCGATCCTGGCCAGCGTGGTGGACCCGTTCGACCCGATGGAGCAAGCCTTCCACCGGCTGGGCGAGCGCTTCCTGGCCGACACCGAACACCTGCACCGCGACTGGCGGCTGGTGCAGACCTACGGGCTGAGCCCGGCGCTGCGCGCCATGTCGCATGTGTGGGCGGCGTCGGATGGCGCGACGCAGACGGTGGCCGCCAAGGGCGCGCCCGAGGCGGTGATGGACCTGTGCCACCTCGATGCCGCGCAACGGGCGCACATCGCCACGGTGGTGGACGGGCTGGCCGCGCAGGGGCTGCGCGTGCTGGCGGTGGCCAGCGGCCGATTCGAGGGCCAGGACTGGCCCGCGAACGAACACGACTTCGACTTCACGTTCGTCGGCCTGCTGGGCCTGGCCGACCCGGTGCGCCCGCAGGTGCCCGCGGCCGTGGCCGAATGCCGAGCAGCGGGTATCCGCGTGGTGATGATCACCGGCGACTACCCCGCCACCGCGCGCGCCATTGCGCAGCAGGCCGGCCTGGCAGGGCCGGACGCCGCAGTGCTGTCGGGCGACGAGATGGCCGCCCTCAGCGACGCGGCGCTGAGCGAGCGCCGGGCGACGGTCAACGTCTGCGCCCGCATCGCGCCGGAGCAGAAGCT
>NZ_JBPCSJ010000136.1:0-13381 GCF_051007235.1 Hydrogenophaga sp.
ACCCTACTCTGGGCTACGCGCGCGACGTGGTGCCCGTGCTGCTGCGCCTGTGGCCGCTGATGCAGGCGCGCGGCGTGCGCTTCGTCTGCAACGCCGGCGGGCTGAACCCGCAGGGCGCGGCGCAGGCGGTGCGTGCCGCGCTTGCGGCCAAGGGCTGGCACCCGCGCATCGCGGTGGTCAGCGGCGACGACGTGCTGCCGCGGTTGCAAGACCCGACCCTGCCCGATGCGGCGCTGGCCCACCTGTTCACCGGCGAGCCGGTGGCCGCGGTGCGCGATCGGCTGGTGTTCGGCAACGCTTACCTGGGCGCGGCGCCCATCGTGCGCGCGCTGGACCTGGGTGCGGAGATCGTGATCACCGGCCGGGTGGCCGACGCGGCGCTGTTCCTTGGCCCCATCGCGCACCACCTGGGCTGGGACCTGAACGCCACCGACGCGGCGGGGCTGGACCGGCTGGCCCAGGGCCTGACCGTGGGCCACCTGCTGGAGTGTTCGGGTCAAGGCAGCGGCGGCAATTTCGGCAGCCAGGGCGCGTGGAAAGCCATCCCGGACCTGGCCCACATCGGTTTTCCCATCGCCGAGGTGTGGGAAGACGGCACGGCGCTCATCACCAAGGTGCCGGGCACTGGCGGGCGGGTGAACTTCGACACCGTGCGCCAGCAGCTGCTCTATGAAGTGCACAACCCGCACGCCTACCACTCGCCCGACGTGGTGCTGGACATGGGCGGCATCCACCTGCACGACGAGGGCCTCGACCGCGTGCGGCTGACCGGCGCGCGCGGCACGGCACCGGGCGATCAGCTCAAGGTGGTGGCGGGCTTTCGCGACGGCTTCAAGGCCGAGGTGACCTGGGGCTTTTCCTGGCCCGACGCCTGGGACAAGGCGCAGGCAGCCGTCGCCACCATCCGCACCCAGCTGGCCGAGCGGCGGGTGCCGCACGAGGAGCTGTACATCGAATACCCCGGCCTGAATTCGGCGCACGGCCCGCTGGCGCCGCTGCCGCCGTTACAGCAGCTGAACGACATGAACGAAATCTGGACGCGCATGGTGCTGCGCACGAACGCGAAGGCCGCGGCCGACGGCTTTGGCCGCCTGTTCCCCTGGATCGGCCTGAGCGGCCCGGCCTACACCTGCGGCTTCACCGGGCTGCACAACACCAGCGAATTGCTGGGCATCTGGCCGACGCTGATCCCGCGCGCCGAGGTGGAAGGCGGTGTGCAGGTCGAGTTGCTGGGAGTCGACGCATGAGCACGGTGCGCATTCCGCTTGTCCGCATTGCCCACGCGCGCAGCGGCGACAAGGCCGACTGGGTCGACTTCGGCCTGTTCGCCTGGAACGCGGCGGGTTACGCCATCCTCGAACGCGAGGTGACCGCCGAGCGGGTGCGGCAGCACTTCGCGCCCTGGCTGCCGGGTGAGGTGGATGCCTGGCCGCTGCCCAACATCCTGGCGCTGAAGTTCGTGCTCAAGGGCGCGCTGCAGGGCGGCGGCGCGCGCAACCTGCGGCTGGACAACCTGGGCAAGTCCATGGCCGGGGCGCTGCTGCGCCTGGAGATCGAGGTGGACGCCAGCGAACTGGCGCAGGCGCTGGAGGCACCCCGCGTGGGCTGGTGGGGGTGAGGTCCGCTGCGCGAACGGCCAAGCGGTCCGCGCGCACCGTCGCCGATTGGACCCGATGGCAGCGGGGCCGCTGGCATCATCGCCGCCATGACCCCCAAGGCCCCATCCTCCACCGACGTGCTGGTGTTGCAGCACCTGACCGACGACGGTCCCGGCCACCTGGGCCGCTGGCTCGACGCGCAGGGTGTGCGCTGGGACGTGCGGTGCACCGAGGCGGGTGACGCCTACCCGGCATCGGTGCGCGGTTACCGCGGGCTGGCGGTGCTGGGCGGCGCCTGGAGCGCCAACGACGACCGCCCCAGCCTGCGCCAGGCCGAGGCACTGATCCGCGAAGCCGACGCTCTGGGCATCCCGGTCATCGGCCACTGCCTGGGCGGGCAGCTCATGGCGCGCGCCTTCGGCGGCCGGGTGCAGACGCTGGCGCAGCCCGAGATCGGCTGGCTGCCGCTGCAGGTGGGCCGTGGTCGCGCGGCGCGCGAATGGCTGGGTGATGCGGACCAGGCGGTGGTCTACCAGTGGCACCACGACAGCTTTGTGCAGCTGCCGCCCAACGCGGAGCTGCTGGCCGCGTCGGCCGCCTGCCCGCACCAGGCGTTTGCCGTCGGTCCGCACCTGGCGATGCAGTTCCACATCGAGATCACGCCGCGCAAGATCGAAGACTGGCTGGCCCAGCCCGGCGCGGCCTACCCGCCGGCCCAGGCGGCGCACCCGCACACCGTGCAGAGCCCGGCCGCCATGCGCGAAGCCACGGCCCTGCACCAGGCCGGCAGCGAAGCACTGGCCGACCGCATCTACAGCGCCTGGCGCTCGCGCTGGAAGCGCGGCTGAGGTTCAGGCCGGCAGGTTCAGCCCGTCTTTGGGAATCTGCATGGGCCGGCCCTGCTCGTCGATGGCGACGTAGGTCAGGCTGGCCTCGGTCACCTTCACGTACTGGCCCTGGGCCTTGAAGCGCTCGGCGAACACCTCGACCTGCACCGTGATGGACGTGTTGCCCACGCGGGTGACGTGGGCGAAGAAGCTGAGGATGTCGCCCACCCGCACCGGCTGCTTGAAGATGAACTGGTTGACCGCGACGGTGGCAAACCGCCCCTGCACATAGCGCGCGGGCAGCACGGCGCCGGCCAGGTCGACCTGTGCCATCACCCAGCCGCCAAAAATGTCGCCGTTGCCGTTGGTGTCGGCCGGCATGGGGATGACCTTGAGCACCAGTTCCCGACCTTCGGGCAGTGCGGTGTGGGGGCGGGGGTGGGTTTCGTCGGACATGGGCACAATCTCTCTCATACGTTGCTTCGATTGTCCCCCATGCGCCGCGCCTCGCCCACGCTGTCCGCCCCTGTGGCGGCGGACGGTTCACCCCCTTCCCAACGGTCCGACTGGGCCACGCTCTCCCGACTGTTCCCCTACCTGTGGCAGTACAAGTGGCGCGTGATGGTCGCGCTGGGCTTCATGGTGGCGGCCAAGGTGGCCAACGTGGGTGTGCCCCTGCTCCTCAAGCAGCTGGTGGACGCGATGACGATTGCGCCCGGCAGTGCGCAGGCCCTGCTGGTGGTGCCGCTGGGACTGATCGTGGCGTACGGCGCGCTGCGCCTGTCCAACACCGTGTTCACCGAACTGCGCGAGCTGGTGTTCGCCAAAGCCACCGAAGGGGCCACGCGCTCGATCGCGCTGCAGGTGTTCGGCCACCTGCACGCGTTGTCCCTGCGCTTCCATCTGGAGCGCCAGACCGGCGGCATGACACGCGACATCGAACGCGGTACGCGCGGCGTGCAGTCGCTCATTTCGTACTCGCTCTACAGCATCTTCCCCACGCTGATCGAGGTGGTGCTGGTGCTCACGCTGCTGGGCACGAAGTTCGACATGGGCTATGTCTGGATCACGCTGGTGGCGCTGGTGCTGTACGTCACCTTCACCGTCACGGTGACCGAGTGGCGCACCAAGTTCCGCCGCGAGATGAACGAGCTGGAGTCCAGCAGCCAGACCAAGGCCATCGACTCGTTGCTCAACTACGAGACCGTCAAGTACTTCAACAACGAGGCCTTCGAGGCCCGCCGTTACGACGTGGCGCTGGAGAAGCTGCGCCGCGCCCGCATCAAGAGCCAGACCACGCTGTCGATGCTCAACGCCGGGCAGCAGCTGGTGATCGCGGTGGCGCTGGTGCTGATGCTCTGGCGCGCCACCCAGGGGGTGGCCGATGGCCGCATGACGCTGGGCGACCTGGTGATGGTCAACGCCTTCATGATCCAGCTCTACATCCCGCTCGGTTTCCTGGGCGTGCTCTACCGCGAGATCAAGCAGAGCCTGACCGACCTGGACAAGATGTTCGTGCTGCTGGAGAAGGAACGCGAGGTGGCCGACGCGCCGGACGCGGTGCCCCTGGTGCTGGACGGGCCGCCGTCCATTCGCTTCGAGAACGTGCGCTTTGCCTACGAGCCGGCGCGCGAGATCCTGCACGGCATCAGCTTCGAGATCCCGGCCGGGCAGACGGTGGCGGTGGTCGGGCCGTCGGGCTCGGGCAAGTCCACGCTGGCGCGGCTGCTCTACCGGTTCTACGACATCACGAACCATGCGCCCCCACGCTCCCCCGCTTCGCGTGGTCCGCTGCCCCCCGAGGGGGCTGAAGCCAGCTTGGGGCGGCCCAGCGCTGACTTCGGGCGCATCCTCATCAACGGACAGGACATCCGGCAGGTCACGCAGTCCAGCGTGCGGCAGGCCATCGGCATCGTGCCGCAGGACACGGTGCTGTTCAACGACAGCATCGAATACAACATCCTGTACGGCCGGCCCGATGCAGGGCACGAGGCGGCGGTGGCGGCGGCCAAGGCGGCGCACATCCACGGTTTCATCGAGAAACTGCCGATGGGGTACGCCACCACGGTGGGTGAACGCGGGCTCAAGCTTTCGGGGGGCGAGAAGCAGCGGGTGGCCATTGCGCGCACGCTGCTGAAGAACCCGCCGATCGTGATTTTTGACGAGGCGACGTCGGCGCTGGATTCGGCGAACGAGCGGGCGATCCAGGCGGAGCTCAAGAGCGCGGCGCGGAACAAGACCTCACTGGTGATCGCGCACCGGTTGTCCACGGTTGTGGATGCGCACGAGATCCTGGTGCTGGAGCATGGCGTGATCGTGGAGCGGGGGACGCACGCGGAGCTGGTGGCGCGTGGCGGCGTCTATGCCGGGATGTGGGCTTTGCAGCAGTCGGGGACCGACTGAGCCAACTTCATACAGACGTTCTCGCAAGTTGGATAGAGAGCGAATACAGGTTGTTTCGCAGGGGAGCCCGTTCCCGCATCCGCTCCCGCCTGTTGCCGTCAAGGCCGGGCTAAGCAGCGCAGGGGCGCGGGGATCAGAAATTCGCGTGTCCGACGGCCGCGCAGCGGACTAGTTTGCGAATTTCCCCCGCGCACCGAGCAGCGCAAGGAACCGCGTAGCGGCCCGGACTTCGGCTCGCCTTTTCTTTGCTTACTTTCTTTTGGCGAAGCAAAAGAAAGTGAGGCGCCCGCCGGGGCGAGACCCGGCCCACAAAAGCCAGGAAAGAAGAAAAGCTCAGCCCGGCCGCATCTTCCCGGTCTTCTCGTACCGGGCGTGCCAGCTCAGTGCTTCTTCCAGCAGGTGGGGGGTGTGCATACCCGCATGGCCGGCCTTGGCGTTGGCCTCGCTGCGTTCCACGTAGTCCAGCAGCGCGGGCTTGAAGTCGGGGTGGGCGCAGCGCTCGATGATCAGGCGCGAGCGCTGGCGCGGTGAGAGGCCGCGCAGGTCGGCCAAGCCCTGTTCGGTGACGATGATCTGCACGTCGTGTTCGGTGTGGTCCACGTGGCTGACCATGGGCACGATGCAGCTGATGCTGCCGCCCTTGGCGGTGGACGGCGTCATGAAGATGGAGATGTAGGCGTTGCGCGCGAAGTCGCCCGAGCCGCCGATGCCGTTCATGATGCGCGTGCCCATCACGTGGGTCGAGTTCACGTTGCCGTACAGGTCGGCCTCGATCATGCCGTTCATGGCGATCAGGCCCAGGCGGCGGATCACCTCGGGGTGGTTGCTGATCTCCTGTGGGCGCAGCACGATGCGCTCACGGTAGAAGTCCAGGTTGGCGTTGAACTCTTTCATCACTTCGCTGGAGAGCGATATGGCGGTGGACGAGGCCATGCGCATCTTGCCGCTCTTGAGCAGGGCCAGCATGCCGTCCTGCAGCACCTCGGTGTAGCCCTGCAGGCCGGTGAAGGGGCCGTCGTTCAGGCTTTCCAGCACCGCGTTGGCGATATTGCCCACGCCCGACTGCAGCGGCAGCAGGTCTTCGGGCAGGCGGCCCTGCTTCACCTCGTTCTGGAAGAAGTCCATCAGGTGGCCTGCGATGCGGCGCGAGGCTTCGTCGGGCGCGCTGAACTTCGTGTCGCGGTCGGGCAGGTTCGTTTCCACCACCGCGATCACCTTGGCCGGGTCGCAGTGCAGATAAGGCGTGCCGATGCGGTCGCCAGCGTCGGTCATCGGGATCGGCTTGCGGTGCGGCGGGCGTTCGGTGCCGTAGTAGATGTCGTGCATGCCCTCCAGCGCCAGCGGGTGGCCGTGGTTGACCTCCAGGATCACCTTGTCGGCCTGGTCCAGCCAGGTCTTGTTGTTGCCGACCGAGGTGGCCGGGATCAGGCGACCATCCTCCAGGATGCCCGCCACTTCAATCACCGCGACATTGAGCTTGCCGAGGAAGCCGAACCACACGTACTGCGCCACGTGCGAGAGGTGGATGTCGGTGTAGGCCAGGTCGCCGGCGTTGATGCGGGCGCGGCAGGTCGGGTCGGACTGGTAGGGCAGTCGCATGTCCATGCCGCCCACCTTGGCCAGCGCGCCGTCGAGCTCGGGCGCGGTCGAGGCGCCGGTCCACAGGCCGATGCGGAATGCGTGCCCGGCGTCGTGCTGCTGCTGGATGCGCTGGGCCAGGGCCAGCGGCACCAGCTTGGGGTACCCCGCGCCGGTGAAGCCGCTCATGCCGACGTGGTCACCGTGGTGGATGAGGGCGGCGGCCGCGTCGGCCGACATGAGTTTCTGGCGCAGCCCTGCGTGGGCGATGCGGGACGGGAAGACGCTGGGTGGGTTCTGGGTCATGGTGCGATGGTATTAGGGTTAACCCTAGTTCCTCGTTATCGTAACGGAAGCGGTTATCGGCCAAACCCCGGAAAAGCAGGGGTGTGTTCGGTATTGGAACAACCCTCCCTGCTTCGCACTGCGGGGCCGAGCGCCTTCGGAGCAGCCAGGCGGCGCTCATGCACGGCGCGCATAATGCGCCGCCATGGAAACCAAGTGGCTGGAAGATTTCGTGAGCCTGGCCGAGACGCGCAGCTTCAGCCGCTCCGCGCAGCTGCGCCACGTCACGCAACCCGCGTTCTCGCGCCGCATCCAGTCGCTCGAAGCCTGGGCCGGCACCGATCTGGTGGACCGCTCGTCCTACCCCACGCGGCTGACCGCCGCTGGCCAGGTGCTGTACGAACAGTCGCTGGACATGCTGCACGCCCTGCAGAGCACCCGTGCCATGCTGCGCGCCCACACCGCCGCGGCGCAGGACGTGATCGAGTTCGCCCTGCCGCACACCCTGGCGTTCACCTTTTTCCCCGCCTGGCTGTCGAGCCTGCGCGAGAGCTGCGGCCCGATCAAGAGCCGGCTGATCGCGCTGAACGTGCACGACGCGGTGATGCGCCTGGTCGAAGGCAGCTGCGACCTGCTGATCGCCTACCACCACAGCTCACAGCCCATCCAGCTGGACGCCGCGCGCTACGAAATGCTGCCGCTGGGGCAAGAGGTGCTCTCGCCCTACGTCAAACCCAACGACCAGGGCGAACCATTGTTCCGCCTGCCCGGTACCCAGGCCCACCCGCTGCCCTACCTGGGCTACGCGCCCGGCGCCTACATGGGGCGCGCGGTGGAACAGGTGCTCAAGGCCAGCGCCACCCCGGTGCACCTGGACCGCATCTACGAAACCGACATGTCCGAAGGCCTCAAGGCCATGGCGCTCGTAGGCCATGGCATTGCCTTCCTGCCCGCCAGCGCGGTGCGGCGCGAACTGCGCAGCAAACGCCTGGTGAGCGCGGGCGCCGGGCTGGAGACCACGCTGGACATCCGCATCTACCGCGAGCGCCCCGGCACCCGCAAGGCCAAGGGCTCGCTGGACGCGTTCTGGAACGATCTGCAGACGCACCTGGCCAAGTAGCGCCGCCGGGGGTGGGAAAATGGCGACATGACCGCCCACGCCCCCACCCCCCTGACCACCTCGCTCACGATCACCCGCCCCGACGACTGGCACCTGCACGTGCGCGACGGCGCGGCCCTGAACACCGTCGTCCCGCACACCGCCGCCCAGTTCGGCCGCGCGATCATCATGCCCAACCTCAAGCCGCCGGTGACCACCGCGGCCCAGGCGGTGGCCTACGCGGACCGCATCCGCGCCGCCGTGCCCGCTGGCATGAGCTTCGAGCCGCTGATGACGCTGTACCTGACCGACAACCTGCCGGCCGACGAGATTGCTCGGGCCAGGGACGCCGGCGTGGTCGCCTGCAAGCTCTACCCGGCTGGCGCCACCACCAACAGCGACGCGGGCGTGACCGACATCCGCAAGACCTACAAGACGCTCGAAGCCATGCAGAAGGCCGGCGTGCTGCTGCTGGTGCACGGCGAAGTCACCAGCCCCGACATCGACCTGTTCGACCGCGAGGCGGTGTTCATCGAGCAGCAGCTCGAACCCCTGCGCAAGGACTTCCCAGGCCTGAAGATCGTGATGGAGCACATCACCACCAAGGAAGCCGCGCAGTACGTGGCCGAGGCGGGTGACAACCTGGGCGCGACCATCACCGCCCACCACCTGCTCTACAACCGCAACGCCATCTTCACCGGCGGCATCCGTCCGCATTACTACTGCCTGCCGGTCTTGAAGCGCGAAACCCACCGCCAGGCCCTGGTGGCCGCGGCCACGGGCGGCAATGCCAAGTTCTTCCTGGGCACCGACAGCGCGCCGCACCCGGCGCACCTGAAGGAACACGCCACCGGCTGCGCCGGCTGCTACACCGCCCACGCCGCCATCGAGATGTACGCCGAAGCCTTCGAGGCCGCGGGCGCGCTGGACAAGCTAGAAGCCTTCGCCAGCTTCAACGGCCCGGCCTTCTACGGCCTGCCGCGCAACGCAGGCACCATCACCCTGCGCAAGCAGAGCTGGACGCCGCCGGAAAGCTTCGCCTTCGGCGAGGCCGAGCTCAAGCCGCTGCGCTCGGGCGAAGCGCTGCCCTGGCAGCTGGTCGCCTGAGCCGGCATGTGCGCCGTCGGCAACGCCGGCATCGGCTGGCCCTCGCCCGACTGGTCTCAGCCCTGGTTTTGGCCCTTTGCCGCTGACGGGGCGGCGGTGCGCGCCGCCTGCGAGGCGGGCGTGCCGCTGCCGCAGGCGCTGACGTCCCGCATCGGTGCAAAAGGCCTGCGCTTCGTGCCGCAGGCCGAGTTGCCCGAAGGCACGGCCTACGAGCAGTTCATCTTCGACACCGGCACCGTGCCCACGCGCGAGGGCCTGCACGACTTCTTCAACGGCCTGGTGTGGGCGCGCTTCCCGGCCACCAAGCGCCTGCTCAACCGCCTACAGGCGGCACAGATCGCCCAGGCGGGCGTGGGCCAGGTGCGCGGGCCGGTGCGCGATGCGATCACCCTGTTCGACGAAAACGCCGTGCTGCTGCAGGCGCCCGATGCGCTCTGGGACGCGCTGCTCGCGCGCGAGTGGACCCGGCTCTTCGTGGACCTGCGGCCCCTGTGGGCGCAGACCCGGCTGGTACTGTTCGGCCACGCGCTGACCGAGAAGCTGGTGACGCCCTACAAGTCCATCACTGGGCATGTGTACCGGTCACCGGTGCCGCCCGAACTCGGTGACGACCTGGCCGCCTGGGACCGCTGGCTAGCGGCGCGCCTGACCGCCGCCGAGCTGTCTACCAAACCCTTCACCCCGCTGCCCGTGCTCGGGGTGCCGGGGTGGTGGCCGGCCAACGAAGACCCGGCCTTCTATGGCGACGTCAGCGTGTTCCGGCCCATCCGATCCTCCACTGCCCCCACGACATGACCGCCACCGTCTCGCCCTCCTGGGCCCACCTGGACCTCAACCGCGAGACCGATCGCATCGCCCTGGCCGCCCACTTCCGCGAGACCGGCGTGCGCGACGTGGAATGCCTGTTTGCCGACGTCACCGGCTACCCGCGCGGCAAGCTGATGCCCGCCGCGAGCTTTGCCGGCGGCACCGAGCTGCGCATCTGCCAGGCCATCCCCATGCAGTGCGTGACCGGCGAATACAGCTACGACCCGGTGTTCCCTGACAGCGACCCCGACGTGCGCCTGGTGCCCGACCTGGCCACGCTCAAGCGCTCGCCCTGGGCCAGCGTGCCGCGTTACCTGGCGGTGCACGACGCCTATGAAATGGACGGCAGCCTGTGCGAGTTCGCGCCGCGCTCGGTACTGAAGAACGTGGTGGCGCGCTACGCCGCGGCCGGGCTGACGCCGGTCGTCGCGCCCGAGATCGAGTTCTACCTGACCGCTGCCATGACCGACCCGGCGTTGCCGCTGGCCTCGCCCACCGGCCAGGGCGGCCGGCCCGAGGTCGGTCAGTCGGCCTTCAGCCTGAATGCGCTCAATGAGCTGGCGCCGTTCTGGGACGCCTTCCACGCCGCCATCGACGGCCTGGGCATCCGCGCCGACACCTGGCTGCACGAGGTCGGCGAGAACCAGTACGAAATCAACCTGCTGCACGGCGACCCGGTCGCGGTGGCCGACCAGGCGTTCCTGTTCAAAAGCGCGGCGCGCGAGATCGCGCTGCAGCACGGTCTCAACGCCGTCTTCATGGCCAAGCCCATCGCGGGCCAGGCCGGCAGCTCCATGCACCTGCACCAGAGCGTTGTCGACGCGCAGGGCCGCAACGTGTTCAGCAACGCCGATGGTTCGGCCAGCGAGGCCTTTGCCCACTACATCGGCGGCCTGCAGGCCTACACGCCGGACCTGATGCTGGTCTACGCCCCCACGGTCAACAGCTACCGTCGCTACGTGGCCGGCAGCCAGGCGCCGACCAATGTGCAGTGGGGGTACGACAACCGCACCGCCGGCCTGCGCGTGCCGGTCAGCGGCCCGGCTGCTCGCCGGGTGGAAAACCGCCTGGCCGGCGCTGACGCCAACCCCTACCTGGCCATGGCCGCCACGCTGGCCGCCGGGCTGGCGGGGATGCAAGAGAAGATCGCCCCGACCGAGCCGGTGGTGGGCAATGGCTACGCGCAGGCGCGCGGCCTGCCGCGAACTTTTGACGCCGCCCACGCCCAAATGGCGGCGAGTGTCCACGCGCCGCACCTGCTGGGCGAGCGCTTTGTGCGCGGCTACCTGGCCGTCAAGGCGCTGGAGCACGACCACTACCTGAACGAGATCAGCGCCTGGGAACGCCGTTACCTGCTACCCCAGGTCTGATCTGGCGGCAGAAATGCTCTTGTTTTTTCGAAAGACAGGGGCATATTGTTCCCGTTACCATGGCGGGGTCTGCGTGTCTCGACGGCACCAGCGGTGCGCATGCATCGCGTGAACGCGCACCGCCCGCCAGGCACTTTCACCTCACAGGAGATCCCATGAAACGCATTCTTTTGTTCGTGCTGACCAACGTCGCCGTGATGGCGGTGCTGCTGGTCACCACACGCCTGCTCGGTGTGGACCGCTTCCTCACGGCCAACGGCCTGAACATGACCGCGCTGGCCGGCTTCTCGCTGGTCATGGGTTTTGGCGGCGCCATCATCTCGCTGCTGATGAGCAAGACCATGGCCAAGATGAGCACCGGCGCGCAGGTCATCACCCAGCCGCGCAACGCCGACGAGGCCTGGATCGTGGACACGGTGCGCAAGTTCGCCGACAAGGCCGGCATCGGCATGCCCGAGGTCGCCATTTACGACGGTGCGCCCAACGCGTTCGCCACCGGCGCCTTCAAGAACAGCGCCCTGGTGGCGGTGTCCACCGGCCTGCTGCAAAGCATGACCCGCGAAGAAGTCGAGGCCGTGATCGGCCACGAGGTGGCCCACGTGGCCAACGGTGACATGGTCACCATGACCCTGGTGCAGGGCGTGATGAACACCTTCGTCGTGTTCCTCAGCCGTGTGGTCGGTTACGCGGTGGACAGCTTCCTGCGCAAGGGCGACAGCGAGAACAGCGGCCCCGGCATGGGCTACTACATCACCACCATCGTGCTGGACATCCTGCTGGGCTTCGTGGCCGCCATCATCGTGGCCTGGTTCAGCCGCCAGCGCGAATTCCGCGCCGACGCCGGTGCTGCGCAGCTGATGGGCCGCAAGCAGCCCATGATCAACGCCCTGGCCCGCCTGGGTGGCCTGACCCCGGGCGAACTGCCCAAGACCATGGCCGCCATGGGCATTGCCGGTGGCCTGGGCAAGCTGTTCTCGACCCACCCGCCCATGGAGGACCGCATTGCGGCCCTCCAGAAACTGTGACCCCCCCGCGCCGCGCCTAGACGGCGCGTCACCCCCCAGGGGGCGATGCGTGCGGCCCGGCGGAGCCGGTTCCGCCGCATCCTGGACGCAGACACGCGCTCCGGATAGTCGGTACCAGCGAAGACCCCAAGAAAGAAGCGCCCCGCGGGGCGCTTCTTTCATTTCAGGGGGCGTGATCAGTGGCGGATCCAGCGCTCGCCGTCGCGGTTGTCCCAGCGGTCATCACGCCGTTCGTGGCGGTCATCACGACGGTCTTCTCGGCGCTCATGACGGTGCTCCCAGCGCGGGCTCGGGTAACGGTCGTTGATGTAGACCACGCGCGGCGCCGGCACCCAGGTGGTGCCGACCTGGATGCGCGTGACCACCGGTGCGGTGGGCACGTATTCCACGCGGGGTTGCGGCACGACCTGCACCGGCGGGGGCGGTGCGGCTTCCACCGGCGTGACGCTCAGGCGCACGAAGCGGCCGGGGTCCTGCGGCATCTGCGTGCGGTACTGGCGGCCGGCGTATTCGTAGACGACGTCGTAGGCCACGGTACGGTTTTCGTAGACATTCTGCGTGCCGCACTGCTGCACGGTCTTGGTGTGGGGCTGGCTGCCGCCTTCGATGCGGTCGCCCACGATCGCACCGCCCATGAGGCCAATCACGGTGGCCAGCGCACGGCCGCTGCCGTTGCCGATGGCGTTGCCCATGGCCCCGCCGGCGATGCCGCCGATCAGCGCGCCGGCGCCGGACTTCTGGCCGGGCACGGTGACGGTCTGGTCGCTGCACACCTGGCGCGGCACCGCCACCTGTTGCACCACCGGGGTGCTGCTGATGACGCGGCCCTGTTCGTCCTGGGCCTGTGCGAGGCCCGTGCCGGCCAGGGCGAGCAGGCCGGTCATCACGGGCAGGAGGGCAAGGGTCTTCGGGGTTTTCATGGAAAGCTCCGGTGTTGAGGAGCCTTGAGCATGCGGGCCCACTGTCAAGCCACGGTGCAGCAAATGTAAAACTTCGTGCCGCCGCGGCCGGGTGTGCGCTATCGCACGTCTGGCCAGCGATCCGCCCTCGCGCACGCTGTCAGCGCAGCTCCGGCGCGGCCTGCTGGCCGGTCGCGTCGCTGGCCAGGCCCAGCAGGTCGCGTGCCACCGCTTCGGCCACCTTGATGCCGTCCACTCCCGCCGATAGGATGCCGCCCGCGTAGCCCGCCCCTTCGCCGGCCGGGAACAGTCCGCGGGTGTTCAGGCTCTGGAAGTCGCCCCCGCGGGTGATGCGCAGCGGTGAGCTGGTGCGTGTTTCCACG
>NZ_JBPCSJ010000137.1:0-2543 GCF_051007235.1 Hydrogenophaga sp.
GCGGGTGGGCGGTGTGGCGGATCGCGAGGTCGAAGCCTTCCGTGGCCAGCGAACTCAGCCGGTCCGACAGGTTCAGCTCGATGCGCACCTGCGGGTACTGGCGCAGGAAGTCGGGCAGCAGCGGCACGATCTGCTGGCGCGCCAGGGCCACCGGTGCCGTCACCCGCAGCAGGCCCTGTGGCGTCTCGGCCAGGTCGCGCACCTGCGCAAAGCTCTGGCTGATCTGCTCGAAGGCGGCGCGCGTCTGGTCCACCAGGCGCTGGCCAGCGTCGGTCAGGCGCACGCTGCGGGTGGTGCGCTGCACCAGCGCCACGCCCGCCACGCGTTCGAGCTCGGCGATGCGCTGGCTCATGGCCGCCTTGCTCACGCCCAGGCGCGCGGCCGCGGCGGTGTAGCTGCCCTGTTCGGACAACACGGTGAGCCCATGGCAGTGGCTCCAGAGGTCGGTCATTTTCTGCTCGGTCATGGGGTTATTGTTCACCGATTTGAACAATCAATTCAGGTTTTCGGTCTTGTATCGGCGGGTCCCGGTTCCTAGACTGCGGGCATTCATCCACCGGAGACACGTCCATGAACGCTCGCAACCCCGCCATCACCGACATTCCGCACCACGTGGCGGGCGCCCGCTTCGCCGGTACCGCCACGCGCAGCCAGACCGTGACCAACCCCGCCACCGGCGCCGTCACCGGCCAGGTGCCGCTGGCCAACGCGGCCGATGTGGATGCGGCGGTGGCCGCCGCGCAGGCCGCCTTCCCGGCCTGGGCCGACACACCGCCCATCCGCCGTGCGCGCGTGATGTTCAAGTTCCTGGAACTGGTCAACCAGCACAAGGACGCACTGGCCCATGCCATCACGGCCGAACACGGCAAGGTCTTCACCGACGCGCAGGGCGAGGTCTCGCGCGGCATCGACATCATCGAATTCGCCTGCGGCATCCCGCAGTTGCTCAAGGGCGACTTCACCGACCAGGTTTCCACCGGCATGGACAACTGGACCATCCGCCAGCCGCTGGGCGTGGTCGCCGGCATCACGCCGTTCACCTTCCCGGTGATGGTGCCCATGTGGATGTTCCCGGTCGCGATCGCCGCGGGCAACACCTTCGTGCTCAAGCCCAGCCCCATCGACCCCACCCCCAGCCTGCTGATCGCCGACCTGCTGAAACAGGCCGGCCTGCCCGACGGCGTGTTCAACGTCGTGCAAGGCGACAAGGAAGCCGTGGACGCGTTGCTGGTGCACCCCGACGTCAAGGCCATCAGCTTCGTCGGCTCCACCCCGATCGCCAATTACATCTACGAGACTGGCGCTCACCACGGCAAGCGCGTGCAGGCCCTGGGCGGCGCCAAGAACCACATGGTGGTCATGCCCGACGCCGACCTCGACCAGGCGGTGGACGCGCTGATCGGTTCGGCCTACGGCTCGGCCGGTGAGCGCTGCATGGCGATCTCGGTGGCGGTGCTGGTCGGCGATGTGGCCGAGAAGATCATGCCCAAGCTGATCGAACGCACGAAGACGCTGAAGGTGCTCAACGGCACCAACCTCGCGGCCGAGATGGGCCCCATCGTGACCCGTGCCGCGCACGAGCGCATCAGCGGCTACATCGACGCCGGCGTCATGCAGGGCGCGGACCTGCTGGTGGACGGCCGCCAGTTCGATGCCAAGCAGACCGGCGAGGGCTGCGAAGGCGGGTTCTGGATGGGCGGCACGCTGTTCGACAACGTCACGCCCAGCATGCGCATTTACAAGGAAGAGATCTTCGGCCCGGTGCTGAGCTGTGTGCGCGTGAAGGACTTCGGCGAAGCCGTGCAGCTCATCAACGACCACGAGTTCGGCAACGGCACCAGCTGCTTCACGCGCGACGGCAACGTGGCGCGCGAGTTCGCGCGGCGCATCCAGGTGGGCATGGTCGGCATCAACGTGCCGATCCCCGTGCCCATGGCCTGGCAAGGGTTTGGCGGCTGGAAGAAGAGCCTCTTCGGCGACATGCACGCTTACGGCGAAGAGGGCGTGCGCTTCTATACCAAGCAAAAGTCCATCATGCAGCGCTGGCCGGAGACGACGGCCAAGGGCGCCGAGTTCGTGATGCCGACCGCGAAGTAAGGTCCCCCCCCGCGCCGCCTGCGGCGTGCCTTGCAGGCCGCGCCACCGTCAGAGCCGGTGTCACTTCGGGCTGTCCAAGTCTGCGCAGGCAGACTTGGAGCCGCAGCCCTCAGCCCCCCGGGGGGCGCCACCAGCGGCCCGGCGAAGCCGGTTCCGCGGTGGCACTGGTCTCTGACATTTCTGGCCTCGTTGCGCTAGGGCGTGACGAGGCCTTTCTTTGGACGGCGGGTGTGGCGGGGGCCTACACCGTCCAGCGCCCGAAGCCGCTGCGCAGCATGCGCACCATCTCGGCCGCCGCGGGGGACAGCGAGCGGTTGCGCCGCATCACCAAGCCCAGCGGGCGCCGGATCTCGGGCTTCTCCAGCCGGCGGCTGACCACGCCGTCCTGGCGCACGAAGGCGGCCGCCAGTTCCGGCAGGGCCGCCACCCCCAGACCGGCACGGACC
>NZ_JBPCSJ010000138.1:0-5759 GCF_051007235.1 Hydrogenophaga sp.
TGATCGACCTGCCGACCATCCAGCGCTACATCAACTTCCACTTCTCGGTGACCATCGACCTGTTCGGTGCCGACCAGTCGTCCAACGCCGCCACCTTCTACAGTTCCGGCCTCAAGGGCCGTTACGAAGAAGGCAAGCGCACCGACGACCACGTGCTCAAGGGCAACAGCTACAAGATCCTGTCGGTGGAAGACGGCAAGCTGCTGGAAAAAGAAGTGCCGATGCTCAACGCGCTCAACGAAGTGCTGCGCGACGACTACATCAAGGACTCGGTCGGCGGCGTCGAGCGCTGGAACCGCATCATCGAAAAGGCCGGCATCGACTTCCGCCTGAGCGTTCCGCACAAGGCCTTCCACCGCAACATCGGCAGCCTGGCCGGTATCAAGGTCAGCCCGGACGGCCGCGTGGTGACCGACCACGAATGGAACCAGCGCGTGGAAGAGTGGCTGCCGTCCGACACCGACCGCGCCTACGTCGGCTCGCTGATGGGCCGCGTCGTCGAACCCGGCAAGTTCGCCAACTGGATCGCGCCCCCGGTCATGGGCATCAACCGCCAGCCGGTGGACTTCGAGTACGTCCGGTTTAACTGAGAACTCCCCCCTGCGCCGGGAATAGAGACCTCCCCCCTGCGCCGCTGACGCGGCTTCCCCCCTCTCTGGCGCGCCGCTGCGCGGCGCTGGGAGGGGGGACGATGCGAGTGGCCCGGCGGAGCCGGTTCCACCGCATCTCTGGATCGGACACGCGCGCCGGAGCGATGTGTGATTTTGTTTTCTTCTTCGCTTCGCGAGCCTGCGAGCGTGAGCCCGGGTGGCTGGCGCAGTAAGGTAAAGGAGGAGCCGGCTGCAGGCCGGCGGGGGACACGAACGGAGTCAGCTATCCGGGCTCACGCGGTGTCACCACGAAGTCAAAAGCGCTGCGGACGAAGTCGATCACCCCAGTCCATTCGGTGCAACCTCAGAAGCCAGACAATCACTCGTACCCACCAGCATCCGGAGACAGAAGATGAACGCCCCCATGGAAGCCGCCGTCGTCAAGCAGCACCTGATCGACCCCGAGATCTGCATCCGCTGCAACACCTGCGAATCGATCTGCCCGGTCGGCGCCATCACGCACGACTCGCGCAACTACGTGGTCGACGTCAGCAAGTGCAACTGGTGCAACGACTGCATCTCGCCGTGCCCGACCGGCTCCATCGACAACTACCGCCGCATGCCACGCATGAAGGCGTATTCCATCGAAGAACAACTGGGCTGGGACGAATTGCCCGCCGAGCTCTCCGGTGCTGAAATCACCGCCCTGGCCGGTGACGAGGGCGAAGCCTCTGCCGAAGCGCAGGCCGCCGAAGCCACCACCGCACCCGCCGCCGACCCCAGCGGCCAGACCGCCTTCAACTCCGCCCAGTACGGCGCCAGCATCCCGCCCTGGAGCGCGGCCCACGCCTACACCAACCTCTACGGCCCCAAGGCTGCCGAGAAAACCGTCACCGCCACCGTGGTCGGCAACCTGCGTGTCACGGCCGTCGGCAAGGACTACGACACCCACCACATCGTGCTGGACTTCGGTTCCATGCCCTTTCCGGTGCTCGAAGGTCAGAGCATCGGCATCGTGCCGCCGGGTGTGGACGCCAACGGCAAACCGCACCATGCCCGCCAGTACAGCATCGCCAGCCCGCGCAACGGCGAACGCCCCGGCCACAACAACCTCTCGCTGACCATCAAGCGCGTGCTCGAAGACCACTCGGGCCAGCCGGTGCGCGGCGTGGCCAGCAACTACATGTGCGACTTGAACGTGGGCGACACGGTGCAGGTCATCGGTCCGTTCGGCACCAGCTTCCTGATGCCCAACCACCCCAAGAGCAGCATCGTCATGATCTGCACCGGCACGGGCAGCGCACCGATGCGCGCCATGACCGAATGGCGCCGCCGCCTGCGCGCCAGCGGCAAGTTCGAGGGCGGCAAGCTCATGCTGTTCTTCGGTGCCCGCACGCAGGAAGAGCTGCCGTACTTCGGCCCGCTGCAAAGCCTGCCCAAGGACTTCATCGACATCAGCTTCACCTTCAGCCGCACGCCCGGCCAGCCCAAGCGCTACGTGCAGGACGCGCTGCGCGAACGCGCCGCCGATCTGGTGCCCCTGCTGCAGGACCCGAACGCCTGCTTCTACGTCTGCGGCCTCAAAGCCATGGAAGAGGGCGTGGTGCTGGCCCTGCGCGATGTCGCCACGCAAGCCGGCCTGGACTGGGACGCCGTGGGTGCGTCCCTCAAGCGCGAAGGCCGCCTGCACCTGGAAACCTACTGAGCGCATGCGGGCATGGGCGCCGTGGTTCACACGGTCCGCCCGCCGCTCTACGATGGTGGTTTTGCACGCTGTCGCCACGCGCCCCATGCCCCTTCGCATCGGCATCACCGCCCGTCTCCTGCACGATCCGCCGCCCGGTCTGGGGCTGCCCCAAAAACGCCTGCAGTTCCTGGAAAGCTCCATGGCGCACTGGATCATGGGGCACGGCGCCATCGCCCTGATGGTGCCCTTCATCGACGAATCGGCCCACGTCGCGCCCCACCGGGTGCCGCTGTCGGACATCGTCAACCTGCTCGACGGCCTGGTGCTGCAAGGCGGGGTGGACATCTGCCCCGAGATGTACGGCGGCCAGCTGGCCAACCCGGCCTGGGCCGGTGATCCGATCCGTGACCGCTACGAGCTGGCTCTGCTGCGCGGCTTCATCGAAGCCGGCAAACCGGTGCTGGGCGTGTGCCGCGGTGCGCAACTGCTCAACGTGGCCCACGGCGGCACCCTGGTGCAGGACATTCCCAGCCAGTGGCCCGGCGCCGTGCCGCACCAGGACACCGAGCACTACGACCGCCTGGCGCACGACGTGGTGTTCGAGCCGGGGTCCGGGCTGGCCCGCTGGTACGGCGGCGCCACCGGCCACCGCGTCAACAGCATCCACCACCAGTGCGTGGACCGGCTGGGCGAGGGGCTGGTGGTGGAGGCGCGTTCGCCGGTCGACGGCGTGGTCGAGGCCATCCGCCGGCCCGGCCCCGGTTTCGTGCTGGGCGTGCAGTGGCACCCGGAATTCCACCTCACGCCGCAGGAGCGCGCGCGTGGCCTGCTCGACAGCGGGCCGATGATGCAGGCCTTTCTGGACGCCGCGCGCGAACGGTCCGGTCGGCCGCGGCCCGGCGCGGCGTGACCCGTTGCCCCGCACGGGCATAGGGCTGACACGTACCGGCCACGGCGTGGCCTTCGCGTACAGTGCGGGCTCCTATGCAAGCCGATGCACAAGTCCCTCCCACGCCCGCTGGCCGCCCCGCGCTGCCGGTGCAGGTGGTCATGCGCCGCGAACCCGTCACCGGTCCCATGGCGCGCTGGCAGCGCTGGCGCTGGGTGCTGGCCGACGTGCTGCCCGCGGGCGAACCGTTTGAAGTGCCGGCCCGCGCACCGCAGCCCGTGGCGGATGCGCCGCAGGAGGTGCAACCCCTGGCCGGTGCCGCCGTGGTCGACGGCGCGCGCTACTGGCTGTTCACCGGCCTGCACGTCACGCTGTTCCGCGACGATGCCGAAGGCCTGTACCTCAACCTCCACAGCCCGCAGCCGTGCTGCTGGGTGTTCTGGCGTGCCGACGACGAACAGCTGCTCGACGACGAACCCATGGCCATTCCGCAGATCGCGACGCTGAGCTACCACGACGCCGGCCGCTGGCTGGACGCGCAGGAAAAGGTCGACCAGGTGCCCGCGCCGCCCGAGGTGGTGGACTGGTTGCGCGCCTTTGTGGACGGCCACTACCAGCCCGAGGCCAAGCGCCGCCAGCGCCCGGAGAGTTTCAAGCCGCTGACCGACCGCTTCGGCCAGCCAGTGCGCATTTCGACCGAAAAATTCCAGCGCGGACAGGGCTCGCAAGTCGGTCCGGCGGGCGGCGGTGGCGGTCGTCCCGGCAGCGGACACGGAGGCGGCCATGGCGGCTGACGAGGGCGACAGCTTCTTCTCGCGCTGGTCGCGCCGCAAGGCGCAGGTGCGCAGCGGCGAGCCGGTGCCCGAACCCGCGCCGCCCGCCGCCGCTCTCGCGGCCGTGGTGGCGCCGGTCACCCCGCAGGCAGAGCCGCTGCCCCCGGTGGCCGAAACCCCCGCGCCGCCCCCGCCCACGCTGGAAGACACGCAGGCCCTCACCCCCGCGTCCGACTTCAGCCGCTTCGTCGCCAAAGACGTGCCGCCCGCCGTGCGCAACGCCGCCGTCAAAAAGCTGTTCGCCGACCCGCACTTCAACGTCATGGACGGGCTGGACATCTACATCGACGACTACTCGAAACCCAGCCCTCTGTCCGCCGCCGACATGGCCCAGATGGTCAGCGCCCAGTTCCTGAAGCTGGTGGACGATCCCGAAGAGCCCCAACAGACCACCGCCTGGGCCGCTGCCAGCGACGCAGCGCCCGGCGCCCTTGCCGAGCCCCCGCCGGCCCCCGACGACACCCGCGCACCAGACGCGGCAGCACTCCAAGAGCCCTCCCACGATGACCACGCTGATCTGCAACTGCAACCAGACCATGCCCCTGGACCCTAAGGCCCTGGGCCAGGCGCTGGATGAAGACCTGACGCTGTACACCACGCTGTGCCGGCGAGACGCGCCCGCCTTTCAGCGCGCCACCCGCAGCCGCGACGACCTCGTGGTGGCCTGCACGCAGGAAAGCCGCCTGTTCGCCGAACTGTCCGACCAGACCGAGGGCGCCGTGTCGCAGCAGGCGCGGCCGATCCGCTTCGTCAACATCCGCGAAACCGGCGGCTGGGGCCGCGAAGCGAAGCAGGCCACGCCCAAGATGGCGGCCTTGCTGGCCGCCGCGCGCCTGCCCGATGCCGAGCCCGTGCCCACCGTCACCTACACCAGCGAAGGCCGCCTGCTCATCATCGGCCCGCTGGAACGCGCCGAGGCCGTGGCCGCCCTGGTCAGCGACGCGCTGGACGTGACCCTGCTGCCCACCGGTGGCAGTGGCCAGCAGACGCGCCAGTACCCGGTGCTGGCCGGGCAACTGCAGAGCCTGCGCGGCTGGCTGGGTGCGTTCGATGTGGCGGTGAGCGCCAGCAACCCGATCGACCTGGACCTGTGTACCCGCTGCAACGCCTGCGTGGCCGCCTGCCCCGAAGGCGCCATCGGGCTCGACTACCAGGTGGACCTGTCGCTGTGCAAGTCCCACCGGGCCTGTGTCAAGGCGTGCGAAGCCGTGGGTGCCATCAACTTCCAGCGCGATCCGCAAACCCGCGAAGACACCTTCGACCTCGTGCTCGACCTGCGCGACGCACCCGGCTTCACCCAGCACGCGCTGCCCCAGGGCTATGTGCACCTGCCCGCATCGGCCGACGCCATGGCCCAGGTGCGCGCCGTCACCCAGCTGCGCGACCTGGTGGGCGAGTTCGAGAAGCCCAAGTTCTTCACCTACAAACAGAAGATCTGCGCCCACGGCCGCAACCAGAGCGTGGGCTGCAACGCCTGCGTGGACGTGTGCTCGGCCTCCGCCATCAGCAGCGATCTGAAAAGAAACCAGATCGTCGTCAACCCCAACCTCTGCGTGGGCTGCGGCACCTGCACCACCGTCTGCCCCACCGGCGCGCTGAGCTACGCCTACCCGCGTGCCAGCGAGCAGGGCGTCAAGCTGCGCACCCTGCTGGCCACCTACGCCAAGGCCGGCGGCAAGGACGCGGCCCTGCTGCTGCACAGCCAGGCAGCGGGCGCCGCCCTGGTCAACGACCTCGGCCGCATGGCCATGCTCGACAAG
>NZ_JBPCSJ010000139.1:0-10919 GCF_051007235.1 Hydrogenophaga sp.
TGCCTACTTCGGTTCGGTGATCGCCAACGACGGCAACGGCCGCTTCTTCGAGCCCGCGCCGGGCCGGCAGTGGGGTGTGGGCCTGATGGCGACCTACCGGTTCTGAGCTGCCTGCCCCACGCTCCGCCGCTGCGCCGGATCGTCGCTCTACAGCCCAGGTTTTTGCAGCGCCTTGAGCACCTCGGTTTGAAAGTCCGGTCCTTCGGCCGCGGCCATGAAGTCGTCGATGCGGCCGTCGAAGCGCACCGTGCCCTGGTGCAGCAGCAGCAGGCGGTCGGCGGTCTTCACTTCCTCGATCAGGTGCGTCGCCCACAGCACCGCCAGGCCCTGGTCGCGGCACAGGCCGCGCACCGTGTCCAGCAGCTGCTGGCGCGAGGCCGGGTCCAGGCCCACGGTGGCTTCGTCCATCAGCAGCACGCGCGGCGCGTGCAGCAGGGCGCGCACCAGTTCCACCTTGCGCCGCGTGCCGCCCGAGAGGCTGCGCACCACGGCCTTGGCCTGGTCCTGCAGGCCGATGGCGGCCAGCTGCGCGGCGATGCGTTCGTGCGCGGTCTTGCGAGGGAGGCCGTGCAGGTCGGTGTGGAACAGCAGGTTGGCCATGACGCTCAGGTCCAGGTCGAGCGCGCTCTGCTGGAACACCACGCCCAGGCCCGCCAGCGCGCGCGCCGGGTGCGCGCGCATGTCGTGGCCCAGCACGGTGATGCTGCCCTGGTCGGGCGTGAACAGCCCGGTCAGCAGCTGCAGCAGGGTGGACTTGCCGGCGCCGTTGGGACCCAGCAGGGCCAGCATCTCGCCGGGCCGCAGGGCCACGCTCACGCCTTTGAGCGCGGGCTTGCCGTTGTAGGCCTTGTGCAGGTCGCTGGCTTGCAGCACGGCGGGGGTCGGAACAGCGGTCATGTTTTGGGCGGGGCCAGCAGGTTCATGCGCGCCAGCAGTTTTTTCTCGCGTTCCACCGTGGCCAGCACGGCCTGGCGGTAGTCGCGGGTGTTCAGGTAATCGATCGATTGATCGTAGCGGGCCAGGGCCTCGGTGTGGCGCGGGCTCAGCATGGCTTTGTGGAAGGCGTCGTGCAGCTTCTGCACCACGGCCGCGGGCGTGCCGGCCGGCGCCGCCAGGCCCCAGGGCGAGGTGTAGACCGCCTGCGGGTAACCCAGCTCGCGCAGCGTGGGCGCGTCGGGCCAGCGCGGGTTGCGCGCGGCGTTGAAGGTGGCCAGCAGGCGCATCTGGCCCTTGTCCACCCACGGCGCGAACCCGGTGGAGTTGACGCCGGCCATGATCTGCGCGCTGGCGATGGCCAGCATCTGGTCGGCCGTGCCTTTGTAAGGCACGTGCACGTACTTCACGTTGTGTTGCAGCAGGATTTCTTCCATGGCCAGGTGGGCCGTGGTGCCGATACCAGTGGAGCCCAGGATGAGCTCGCCCGGGTGCTGGATGGCCCACTGGATCAGCTCGTTCGCAGTCTTGAACGGGCTGCTGGCGGGCACCAGCAGACCGAAGCTCACGCCCGAGACCTGCAGGATGGGCGCGAGGTCGGTCACCGGGTCCCAGGGCACGTGGTTCATCAGCGCGTGGCGGTACACCGTGATGGGCACCTGGCCGATGGTGTGGCCGTCGGGCTCGGCGGCCTTGAGGGCTGGCGCTACCAGCGTGCCGGCCGCGCCGGGCTTGTTGATGACCACCACCGGCTGCCCCAGCAGGGGCTCGGCCTCTTCGGCCAGCAGCCGGATGGTGAGGTCGGTCTGGCCGCCCGCGGGCCAGGGCACGATGAGCTGCACCGGTTTGCTGGGGAAGGGCGCCTGCGCATGGGCCGAGGCCATGGGCGTGGCGGCCAGCGCCAGGCCCCAGCCCAGCCAGTGCCGGCGTGTGACACCGGGGTGTTGCGAATTGGGACAGTGCAGGGCGGGGGCGTGGCGTCGGACCATGGCGGCAGGCGTGTTGTCTCAGGGTTTTCCCCGGCGCCGGGGTGTCTTTCGGGCCGGTTTTCAAGGTGCGCAGGCAATATCCATTCCCAATCGGGACTGGCATCGAATTTGCGCCGCTTTCACCACAACAGCTTTCAGGAGACAAGTTCCATGGCCCTTCGCGCCACCCGTTCCTTGCGCCCCTTCCTGGCCGCCCTGTGTGCGGCCAGCACCGCGATCGCTGTCCCGGCCTGGGCCCAGGGCAAGGTCTATGTGTCCAGCGAAAAAGACAACAGGCTCTACGTGTTCAACACAACGGGTGACCGACTGGCCGCCATCGACGTGTGCAAGCGCCCGCGCGACATGTCCTTCAATGCAGACGGATCGCAGATCTATGTGATCTGCGGCGACAGCAACGCGATGGGCGTGGTGGACGTGGCTGGCGGCAAGCTGGTCGGCACCGTGCCGCTGGGCGAGAGCCCCGAGATGTTCGATCTCAGCCCCGACGGCAAGACCGCCTACGTGTCGGTGGAAGACGACAGCGTGCTGGGCGCTTACGACATCGTCGCCAAGAAGCCGCTGTTTGAAGTGAAGACCGGCGGCGAGCCCGAGGGTGTGCTGGTCACGCCCGACGGCAAGACGGCTTACGTCACGTCCGAGGTGGCCAACGTGGTCCACGTGATCGATCTGGCCACGAAGAAGGTGTCCAAGAACATCAAGGTCGGCAAGCGCCCGCGCCGCTTCGTCATGTCGCCCGATGGCAGCGAGCTGTGGGTCACCAACGAACTCGATTCCACCGTGAGCGTGGTCGACACCAAGACCCACACCGAGAAACAGAAGATCAAGTTCGCGGTCAAGGGCATGCGCGACGCCGACATCACGCCCGTGGGCATGGCGATCAGCCCCGACGGCAATAGCATGTGGGTGGGCCTGGGCCGCGCCAACCACGTGGCCGAGGTGGACGTGGCCACCAAGACGGTGAAGAACCAGATCCTGGTCGGCAAGCGCGCCTGGGGTCTGGGCTTCACGCCCGACGGCAAGACCCTGTTCGTCGCCAACGGCCTATCGGACGACATGACGCTGATCGACACGGCCAGCGGCAAGTCGGTCAAGACGGTGCCGGCCGGACGCGTGCCGCACACCATCCTTGTCTCGAAATGACAGAGCTTGTGACCCCCCCCCGTTGCTTGCTCGCGTCGCGTAGCCGCATACCCCCCCAGGGGGGCGCTCCCTGCGGCCTGGCAAAGCCAGTTCCGCAGGAGCCCTGGAAGCGGCTGTGTCGCTCTGTCGCTCTGGCGTTGATGGGGACCCTTGCGTTCTCTGCGTTCGCGGCCACCAAGGTCACCATCGCGGTGGTGTCGCTCGACGGCGATCCGCGCCACGCGCCGCGCCGCCTGGAGAAGGCCTACCCCGGGCACCCGACCGGGCGCGCCATCGACGGGGTGCAGCTCGCGGCCGAGGACTCGGCGTTTGAACTGGACGCCGCCGGCATCCAGCTGGTGGTCAAGGACGTGGTGCTGCCCAACGTGGCGGGCCTGACCAAGGTGCTGGCCGAGCTGAAAGCGGCGAAAGTGCAGCACCTGGTGGCCGACCTGCCGGCGCCCGAGCTGCGCGCGCTGGTGCAGGCCGCGCCGGCGGCGCTGGGTGGTGCCATCGTCTTCAACGCGGCGGCCGACGACGACGCGCTGCGCGGTGCCCAGTGCGCGGCGCACCTGTTGCACACCGTGCCCAGCCGCGCCATGCTCAGCGACGCGCTGGCGCAGTACCTGGCCGCGCGCAACTGGCGCAAGGCGCTGGTGCTGCAAGGCGCCTCGCCGGGTGATGCGCTGATGGCCGAGGCCTTCAACCGCTCGGCCAAGCGTTACGGCGTCAAGGCCACGTCGACCAAACCCTTCAAGCTGACCGGCGACCCGCGCGAGCGCGAGCTGGGCAATGTGCGCCTGCTCACCAGCAGCGACCGCGAACACGAGGTGGTGGCGGTGCTGGACAGCGACGGCGAGTTCGCCCGCACCGTGCCTTACGCCACCCAGCTGCCGCGCCCGGTGGTGGGTGCCGCCGGACTGGTGGCGGTGCCCTGGCACCCGCTGTGGGAACGCAACGGCGGCCCACAGCTCAGCCGCCGTTTTGCCAAGGAACACCAGCGCCCGATGACCGGCCACGACTGGGCCGCCTGGATCGCGGGCCGTGCGGTGGCCACCGTGCTGGTTGATCTGCCCAAGGCCAGCATTGCGCAGCAGCTCAAGGCGCTGCGCGGCGGCCCGGTGGCGGTGGACGGCTTCAAGGGGCCGCGCCTGTCGTTCCGCGCCTGGGACGGCCAGCTGCGCCAGCCGATCTTCCTGAGCCATGTGGACGGCGTGATCGGTGTGGCGCCGCTGGAGGGTGTGCTGCACCCCAAGGAAGTGATGGACACCCTGGGTGTGGATGAAGCGGAAAGCACATGCAAGCAACGACCCTGAACCCGGCGCCGGCCCTGTTGCCGCATTTGCTGCGTGCCCTGCGCGCGGTGGTGGGGCGCGAGATCGGGCGCTTCCTGCGCCAGCCCTCGCGTCTGGGCTCGGCCCTGGTGCGGCCGCTGCTGTGGTTCGTGGTGTTCTCGGCCGGGTTCCACAACGTGTTCGGCGTGGCGATCGCACCGCCGTACGAGACCTACGTCGAATACAAGGAATACATGGTGCCCGGCCTGCTGGGCATGGTCGCCCTGTTCAACGGCATGCAGAGTTCGCTGTCCATGGTCTACGACCGAGAGATGGGCGTGATGCGCCTGTTGCTGACCGCACCGCTGGCGCGCGGCTGGCTGCTGGCTTTCAAGCTGCTGGCGGGCACGGCGCTGTCGGTGCTGCAGATGACGGTGTTCCTGATGATCTCGTGGGCCTTCGGGGTCGAGGTGCCGCTGACGCACCTCCCCGCGCTGCTGCTGGCCATGGTGTGCGGCGCGGTCATGCTGGCCTCGGTCGGGCTGGTGCTGTCGGTCTATGTGAAGCAGCTGGAGAACTTCGCCGGCACCATGAACTTCGTGATCTTCCCGATGTTCTTCATCAGCCCGGCGCTGTACCCGCTGTGGAAGCTGGAAGAGTCCGGTGCCTGGTGGCTGCTGAAGCTGGCCGAGGCCAACCCCTTCACCCACGCTGTCGAGGCGATGCGGTTTGCGATGTACGGGCAGTTCAACGGCATCGCCTGGGCGGTGGTGCTGGGCTGTACGGTGGTGTTTTTCGGAATGGCCTTGTGGGGCTACGACCCCCAACGCGGCTGGGTTCGCAAGAAGCCGGGTGGCTGAAGCCCCCAACAGGAGACAGTGTGATGCGCTTGACCGGAACTCGCCGTCAATGGCTGCAGGCAGCGATGTCGCTGGTGGCCGTTCCAGCGTTCGCGCAGGACGACCAGACCGGCGGCGACCCGCTGGGGTCCATGCAGTACCCCAGTCTGCGCGAGCAGACCATCGGCAAGGCCCGTGCGCGCTTCACCGATCAGGTGCTGGTCAAAGGGCCGGCCTTTGCCGACGATGCGATGAATGTGCCGCTGCTGGTGGACGCGCGGGGTCTGGACCAGGTGGGTGGCGGGGTCGCGCGCATCAAGGTGTCGGTGGACCGCAACCCGGTGCGGCAGGTGCTGGACTTCGAGCCGCTGCGCGCGCTGCCCATGCTGGCGTTTCGCATCCGCATGGAACAGGCCTCGCCGGTGCGCGCCTTTGTGCAGACGAAGGATGGCCAGTGGCACGTGGGCAGCACCTGGGTGCAGGCGGCCGGCGGCGGCTGCACCGTGCCGGGCCTCACGCGGGCGGACGGCTCGTGGAGCAAGACCCTGGGCCAGGTGCAGGCGCGCTTTTTCAACAACGTGATCGACGGCAGCCGCCGCCTGCGCCTGCGCGTGATGCACCCCATGGACACCGGGCTGGTGGCCGGCGTGCCGGCGTTCCACATTGAACAGCTGGAACTGCAGGACCCGGGCGGCCAGGCCTGGTGGCGCATCGCGCTGCACGAGCCGGTGTCGGAAAACCCGCTCATCACCTTCGAGTTGCCAACCGCTTCGCCACCGGCCTTCCGGCTGGTGGGGCGTGACAACAACGGCAACCGCATCGACGCCGAGGTGGCGGCATGAAGCTCGGGCTGTTGGCTTGGCTGTGCTTGGCAGCGGTGGGGGCAGGGGCGCAGAACCTGCCGGTGCCGCCGTTCGCCTCGACGCCGGACATGGCGCGGCTGGACTACGACCTGAAACCCCGCCAGATCGCACCCGGCACCTGGGTGATCGAAGGCGAGGTGGCCGACTTCAGCCGCGCCAACGGCTGCAACATCATCAACACTGGCTTCATCGTCACCGGCGACGGCGTGGTGGTCATCAACACCGGCCCCTCGCGCCTGTACGGCGAGCAGCAGCGCCGCGCCATCGAACGCATCACCCGCGAACCCGTGCGCCGCGTGATCGCGCTCAACCTGCACCCCGATTATTTCTTTGGCCACCAGGCCTGGGCCGACACGCCCACGCAGGCGCTGGCCGGCAGCGTGGCCGGCATGCAGGCCGAAGGCCGCGCCTACGCCGACAACCTCTATCGCCTGTGCGGCGACTGGATGAAGGGCACCGAGTCCACCCCCGCGCGCGAAGCCCTGGACCCCAAGTCCCTGCCGCAGACGCTGCAGGTGGGGAGCCACCGGCTGGAGCTGCGCCGGCTCGAAGGCCACACGGCCGACGACCTGGTGCTGATCGACCACACCACCGGCGTGCTGTTCGCCGGCGGCCTGGTGTTTGCCGAGCGCGTGCCCACCACACCGCACGCGCAGTTCGCGCGCTGGACCGTCAGCCTTGACCAGCTCGCCCAGTGGCACGCGGCCGGGCAGTTCCGCACCGTCGTGCCCAGCCACGGTCCGGTGCACGAGGGCACCGCCGGGATCCGCCAGACGCGCGACTGGCTGCAGTGGCTCACGGCGCAGATGCAGGGCAGCGCCGAACGCGGCCTGGACCTGGCCGAGGTGCTGCGACAACCCGCGCCCGAGCGTTTTGCCCGATGGGCTGCGCAGCCGGCCGAGCTGCACCGCAGCCTGACGCAGTGGTACCCGCGGTACGAGGAGCGCGCGCTGGCGGGCACACCCGCCGGGCGCTGAACAGGGGGCTGCTGTCCGGTTGTTGCAGTCCGTCGCAGACACCCGTGCGACACCGGTTGCGACATTTCTGAACACTGTCACAGCCGCTGCTCCAGGCGCCGCCCCTTCAGGGGTGAACGCGATGCCGGAGGGCCTTTCAAACCGCTCAAAACGTCCGTGAAAACCCTAGGGGTGTCACTGGCACAGAAGTTGCCATTTATCCGAGCGTGCCCGTCACAGGCTGGAGGGAAACCCACAGTGAGCAGCCGGTCGGCACGACAGCCAAGCCATAGCCACATCAACCTCACGCACGAGCAGGAGACACACAGTGAAACGCACCCTATTGAGCCTTTTGGTCATGGCCGCCACGGCGCACGTTGGCGCCCAGGGCGTGACCGACGCGATGATCGCCAACGACGCTGCCACCCCGGAAAACGTGGTCAGCTGGGGCCTGGGCACGCAAGGCCAGCGCCATTCGCCGCTGACCAACGTCAACGCCAAGACCATCAGCAAGCTGGTGCCGGTGTGGTCCATGTCGTTCGGTGGCGAGAAGCAGCGCGGCCAGCAAAGCCAGCCGCTGGTGAACAACGGCAAGATGTTCGTCACCGCGTCCTACTCGCGCATCTACGCGCTGGACAGCAAGACCGGCAAGAAGCTCTGGAAGTACGAACACCGCCTGCCCGAGGGCATCATGCCCTGCTGCGACGTGATCAACCGCGGCGCCGCGCTGTATGACAACCTCGTCATCTTCGGCACGCTGGACGCGCAACTGGTGGCCCTGGACCAGAACACCGGCAAGGTGGTCTGGCGCGAGAAGATCGACGATTACTCTGCCGGCTACAGCTACACCGCCGCGCCCCTGATCGCCGAAGGCCTGCTGCTGACCGGCGTGTCCGGTGGCGAGTTCGGCGTGGTCGGCCGCGTGGAAGCGCGCGACCCCAAGACCGGCAAGATGGTCTGGACCCGCCCCGTCGTTGAAGGCCACATGGGCTACAAGGACGGCAAGGAAAACGGCATCACCGGCACCACCAACGCCACCTGGCCGGGCGAGACCTGGAAGACCGGCGGCGCGGCCACCTGGCTGGGCGGCACCTACGACCCCAAGACCGGCCTGGCCTATTTCGGCACCGGCAACCCCGGCCCCTGGAACAGCCACGTGCGCAAGGGTGACAACCTCTACTCCGCCTCCACCGTCGCCATCGACGTGAAGTCGGGCCAGATCAAGTGGCACTACCAGACCACGCCGAACGACGGCTGGGACTACGACGGTGTGAACGAGTTCATCACCTTCGACATGGATGGCAAGCGCGTCGGCGCCAAGGCCGACCGCAACGGCTTCTTCTACGTGATGGACGCCGAGAACGGCAAGCTGCTCAACGCCTTCCCGTTCGTCAAGAAGGTGACCTGGGCCACCGGCATCGACTTGAAGACCGGCCGTCCGAACTTCGACCCGGCCAACCGCCCGGGCGACCCGACCGCCGCCGGTGGCGACGGTGCCAAGGGCAAGTCGGTGTTCTCGGCACCGGGCTTCCTGGGCGGCAAGAACCAGATGCCCATGGCCTACAGCCCCAAGACCGGCCTGTTCTACGTGCCCACCAACGAATGGGGCATGGAGATCTGGAACGAGCCCATCACCTACAAGAAGGGCGCGGCCTACCTGGGCGCCGGCTTCACCATCAAGCCGCTGTTCCTCGACCACATCGGCTCGCTGCGCGCGATCGACCCCAAGAGCGGCAAGGTGGCCTGGGAAGTCAAGAACGAGGCCCCGCTCTGGGGTGGCGTGCTGACGGCTGGCGACCTGGTGTTCTGGGGCACGCCTGAGGGTTACCTGAAGGCCGCCGATGCCAAGACCGGCAAGGTGGTCTGGCAGTTCCAGACGGGTTCTGGCGTCGTGGCGCCTCCCATCACCTGGACCGAAGGTGGCGAGCAGTACGTGAGCGTGGTCTCCGGCTGGGGTGGTGCGGTTCCGCAGTGGGGCGGCGAAGTGGCCAAGAAGGTCAACTTCCTCGAACAGGGCGGCTCCGTCTGGACCTTCAAGCTCATGAAGTGATTTTTCAGCGGCGGCAGGGGACGGTCTGAACAGACTGGGGGCCCTGCCATGTATGGGGCGGTGTCGGCCGCAGCACTGTGTGCGAACGGTTGACGCCGCCTTCTTTTTGCCCGCTTTCGACCCGATTCCTGTTGTTTGATTTTTTTGTCGGATCTGCCATGCGATCTCTCATCCTCACCGCTACCGTGCTGGCTGCCGCCAGCGGATCGGCCCACGCGCTGGACGCTGCGGCCGCCATTGAACTGGCCAAGGCCAATGGCTGCTATTCGTGTCATGCCAACCAGGAAAAAGTGGTCGGTCCGGCCTACGCGTCCGTGGCCGCCAAGTACAAGGACGACAAGGACGCCGCGGCCTCGCTGGCCCAGTCGATCCAGAACGGCAGCAAGGGCAAGTGGGGCCGCATTCCCATGCCGGCCCACCCGGGCATGAGCGCGGCCGACATCAAGACCCTGGCCCAGTGGGTGCTGACCATCCAGTGACGCAGCACAGGCCGCGCGCAAGCGCGGTCTGGTGTGTGTTGTGCGCGGGCGCCACCTGGCTGGCACCCGCGGTTGCACAGGCTTTTGAGTTGCAGGGCGACAAAGCCCTCATCGCCGTCACCAAAGACCATGTCCGCACGCGCATCGGCACGGTCAACTTCACGCCGCAGCCAGGCGGCGTTGTCGCCCGCTTCGGCGTGCGCATCGACCCGCGGGTGATGCGCGACCATTTTCTGTCCATGCGCGAGTTCAAGTGCCTGCCCGCTGCGCAGGAAATCACCTGCTTCGTGCCCTACCCGTACCCTCACCCCGGCACCGTCAGTGCCACCGACCTGGCCTGGCTGGAACACAGCCTGCTGTTTTTCTACAAACAGCCCGCCGATTTCGGCGCCAAGCTCTGGAACGGCGTGCTGTTCCGTTTCGAGGTCACGCCCTCGGCCTTGGTCGGCACACCGCAGGCGGTGGACCTCAACCGCATCGGCGTGCCTCCCGAGCCACGGGACGTGCCGCCGTACGGCCCGATGGACCGCGACGCGTTCACCCCCGGGGCGCGGTGGGTGCAGGAGCTGCGGATCGAGTGAGCCGGGGGCAGGGCGCGCTCAGCGCACCCACTCGGCGCTCAGCACGCCACCGGTCATGAAGCCGGCGGGCACTTTTTCCTCGCGTTCGAGCTTCACCAGACCTTCGCCCCGGCAGTACCACTCTCGGCTGATGAGCGGCACGTCGCTGAAGCCGTTGACCGGGTCGGTGTAGAGGTTCAGCCGCGCCTGTCCCACCACGCGCAGGCAGGGCTGGTGGGTGCTGCCATCGGCCAGCTTCACCACATCGTCCACCGCCTCGATGCGCCAGGTCATCTGCGCCTTGTGCGTGTACTTCAGGTCGCGCGGGTGTTCGTTCCGGCGTTGCAGCAGGTAGGGCACGGTGACCGTCGTCCACTCGGTGCCGACCTGGTAGGGCGCCTTGAGCACCCACACGGGTTCGGGGTCTGCCGTCGGTTCGTTGTCGATGTCGGTGCGGGTGGCGACGCGGCGCACGCCTTGTTCGTCGACCTTGAGGTAGTAGCTCACGCCGGCCGAGTGGTGGCGCACAGCCACCGGCTGGTCCTGGAACACCGAAGGCTGCTCGACACGCAACACCCACTGCTCGGGTTCGCGCGGTTCGTCCATGCGGTAGGTCACGGCCAGCGTCTGCTCGTCGCCTTCGCGCAAGGGAAACCATTCGTTGCCCATGTCCCGACCCGAGCAGCCGGCGACCAATGCCGACGCCATACAAGCAAAGAGCAGCGTGCAGAGCCCGTTGTCGGAGCGCGTGTCCCCAGACCAGTCGTCCCGTGGAACCGGCTTTGCCGGGCCACAGGGACGGTCCCCCTCTCGCCGAAGGCGAGAGAGGGGGAAGACGCGAAGCGGCGCAGGGGGTG
>NZ_JBPCSJ010000140.1:0-2341 GCF_051007235.1 Hydrogenophaga sp.
TGGGCGGCTTCTTCATGGTGCCCAGCACGGTCACGCGCAGGCTCACCAGGTCGGCCGGTTCCTGGGGGGCCGAGGTGCCGTAGCGCACCTTGTGCAGCTCGTCGAACTGCTGCTTGATCGCGGACCGGTCCTTGGCTTCGAAGTACTGCAGCGGCAGGTCCACCGTGACGGCGTGTTCCTGGCCCACGTAGCGCATGTCGGCGGCGCGTTCGATGACCACGCCATCGGCCTCGATGCCGGAGGCGGCGAGCGCGGCGCGGCCCTCGTCTTCCATGGTCTTGTAGGCGGCCTCGATCTCGTCGAAGGACACGTCGCCCAGCTTGCGAAACACCGAGCGCACATAGTCGTAGCGCAGGTCCGAGAACAGCATGCCGTAGGCCGAGAAGTAGCCCGGCGCGTACGGAATGAGCACCTTGCGGATGCCGATTTCGCGCGCAATGGCCGACGCGTGCAGCGGGCCGGCGCCACCGTAGACCACCATGGTGAAGCTGCCGGCGTCCAGGCCGCGCTCGGTGGTCACGGCCTTCACCGCGTGCGACATCTGCGTCACCGCGATGCGCAGGATGCCGTCGGCCGCGGCCGTCGGCTCCAGCCCCAGCGGGCCGGCGATGCGCTCCTGCATCTGGCGCTGGCAGCCGGCCAGATCGAGCTTGAGTTCACCGCCCAGGAAGTGCTCGGCATCGAGCCGGCCCAGCAGCAGGTTGGCGTCGGTCACGGTGGGCTCGGTGCCGCCCCGGCCATAGGCCACCGGGCCGGGGATGGAGCCCGCGCTCTGCGGGCCCACGCGCAGGGCGTTGCCGGTTTCCACGCGGGCAATCGACCCGCCGCCGGTGCCCACTTCGTGGATGTCCATCATCGGGATCTGGATCGGCAGGGCGCGTTCGTAACCGCCGATCAGCGCCGAGCCGGTGGTCAGCGGCCGGCCTTCGCTGATGACGCCGGCCTTGGCCGTGGTGCCGCCCATGTCGAAGGCAATCGCATCGCCCATGCCCAGCTGGGCGCAGATGGCCTGGGCCCCGATCACGCCGGCGGCCGGGCCGGATTCGAGCATGCGCACGCAGCCCACCTTGGCGTGCTCCACCGGGAACAGGCCGCCGGTGGACTGCACGATGTAGAAGTCGCCGCCGAAGCCCTGGCCGCTGTGGTGGCTCTCCAGCTGGCCCAGGTATTCGGACACGCGCGGGCCGACGTAGGCGTTGGCCACCGCGGTGGAAACGCGCTCGAACTCGCGGTACTCCTGGCTCAGCTCGTGCGAGGCGCAGACGAAGGCACCGGGGATCTCTTCCTGCAGGATCTGCTTGACGCGCTGTTCGTGCGCCGGGTTGCGGTAGCTGTGCAGCAGCAGCACGGCCACCGCTTCGATGCCCTGGCCGCGCAGGTCCTTGGCCAGCTCGCGCACCGCGGCTTCGTCCAGCGGCTTGTGGGTGCTGCCGTCGGCGCGCAGGCGCTCGGCCACCTCGTAGCGCAGCGAGCGCTTGACCAGCGGCTGGTGCTTGTTGAAGAACAGGTTGTAAGCATCGGGTCGGTTGACGCGAACGATCTCGTAGATGTCGCGAAAGCCTTCGGTGATCAGCAGCGCGGTGTTGGCGCCGTTGCGTTCGAGCAGCGTGTTGATGGCGATGGTGGAACCGTGCAAGAACAGGTTGCCGTCGCGCCAGTCGATGTGAGCGCTGTCAATGGTGGACTGGATGCCCTTGACGAGCTCGCCGTGGGTGGACAGGGCCTTGCCGAACAGCAGCTTTCCGCTGGTCTCGTCAAAAGCGGCCATGTCGGTGAAGGTGCCACCGATGTCGACGGCGATGCGCAGGTGGGGTTTGGGGTTCGGGGTGTTCATGGGGTCTCCGGTTCGGGCGGCGCGTCGGTGGCGTTCAGGCCGCGTTCAGGCCGCGCTGTGGTCGGTGCCGATGCGGTTGCGCAGCACGCCCAGGCCTGTGATCTCCACCTCGGCCACGTCGCCTTCCTTCATGTACAGCGGCGGCTCGCGGCGGTCGCCCACGCCGCCGGGCGTGCCGGTGGCGATCACGTCGCCGGGCGACAGCGGCGTGAAGCGCGAGATGTAGGCCACGATGGTCGGGATGTCGAAGATCAGGTCGCCCAGGCTGGCGTGCTGCACCACGTGGCCGTTGACGCGGGTCTCCAGCGTCAGCGCGGTCACGTCGGGCACCTCGTCGCGCGTCACCAGCACCGGGCCGAAAGGCGCCGTGCCGGGGAAGTTCTTGCCCGGGGTGAACTGGTGGGTGTGCTTCTGCCAGTCGCGCACGCTCACGTCGTTGAAGCAGGCGTAGCCGGCGATGTGCTCGAAGGCGTTTTCTTTGGCGATGTGGCGGCCACCTTTGCCGAT
>NZ_JBPCSJ010000141.1:0-5495 GCF_051007235.1 Hydrogenophaga sp.
TGACAGCCCCCTCCAAGACCAACATGAGCTTCAACGACCTCGAGAACTGGCTGAACCAGCGCCGCGTGAACGAGGTTGAATTCCTGGTGACCGACCTGACCGGGGTGGCCCGCGGCAATATCCTGCCGCGCGAGAAGTTCACCGAAGACCGCGGCATGCGCCTGCCGCAGGCCATCGTGGGCATGGGGGTGACTGGCGAGTTTCCCGAAAGCGGGCCGTACTACGACGTGGTCGACCCGACCGACAAGGACATGCAGCTGCGCCCGGACCCGAGCACGGTGCGCATCGTGCCCTGGGCCACCGACCCGACGGCGCAGGTGATCCACGACTGCTTCGACCACGAGGGCAAGCTGGTGCCGTTCGCCCCGCGCAGCGTGCTGCGCCGCATCTGCGACCTGTACGCCGCCGAGGGCTGGGACCCGGTGGTGGCGCCCGAGCTGGAGTTCTACCTGACCGCGCGCAACACCGACCCGAACACGCTGCTCAAGCCGCCGATCGGCCGCAGCGGCCGCGCTGAGACTTCGCGCCAGGCCTATTCCATCGATGCGGTGAACGAGTTCGACCCGCTGTTCGAAGAGATCTACGACTACTGCGAAAAGATGGAGCTCAACGTGGACACGCTGATCCACGAGGTGGGCGCGGGTCAAATGGAGATCAACTTCTTCCACGCCCACCCGCTGGGCCTGGCCGACGAGGTGTTCTTCTTCAAGCGCACCGTGCGCGAAGCCGCGCTGCGCCACGACATGTACGCCACCTTCATGGCCAAGCCCATCGCCGGCGAGCCGGGCAGCGCCATGCACGTGCACCAGAGCATCGTGGACAAGGCCACCGGCCAGAACATTTTCAGCAACCCGGACGGCACGCCGTCGGACGCTTTCCACCACTACATCGGCGGCCTGCAGCGCTACATCCCGGCGGCCATGGTGCTGGTGGCTCCGTATGTGAACAGCTACCGCCGGCTGTCGCGCCACACGGCCGCGCCGATCAACATCGAGTGGGGCCACGACAACCGCACGGTGGGCATCCGCTCACCCATCGCCAGCCCGGCCGCGCGCCGGGTGGAAAACCGCGTGATCGGCGCCGACGCCAACCCGTACGTGGCCATGGCCATGACGCTGGCCTGCGGCTACCTGGGCATGAAGAACAAGATCAAGCCCAAGCCCGAGATGAAGGGCGACGCCTACCTGGCCCCCTATGCGCTGCCGCGCAGCCTGGGCGAGGCGCTGGACTGGCTGCGCCGCGAACCCGACCTGCACGAGGTGCTGGGCAAGGAGTTCATCACCATCTACACCGAGATCAAGGAACTCGAGTTCGACGAGTTCATGAAGGTGATCTCGCCGTGGGAGCGCGAGCACCTGTTGTTGCATGTGTAACCCCCCGCGCCGCAGTCGATGACCCACCCCCGCGCCGCACCTGCGGTGCGTCACCCCCTCGAGGGGGCAACGCTGGCGGCCCGGCGAAGCCGGTTCCGCGGCGTTCTTGATGAATGCACCGCCAGAAAGTGAGACCCGTATGAACACCTCGACCCTCATCGCCCCGCCCGCCCTGGTCCGCCGCGCCGAGCAGCAGGACACGAAAGCCATCCAGGCGCTGGACAGCGCGCACTTCATCCACCCCTTCACCGACCACGCCGGCCTGGCCGAGCGGGGCGCGCGGGTCATCACCCGCGCCGAGGACATCTACGTCTGGGACTCCGAGGGCAAGAAGATCCTGGACGCGATGAGCGGGCTGTGGTGCGTCAACGCCGGCTACGGCCGCAAGGAGCTGGCGGACGCGGCCTACCAGCAGATGATGACGCTGCCCTTCTACAACAGCTTCTTCAACACCACCAACGTGCCGGCCGTGCAGCTGGCCACCAAGCTGGCGGCGCTGGCGCCGCAGGTGGGCGACCGCACGTTCAAGCATGTGTTCTTCAGCAGCAGCGGCAGCGAGAGCAACGACACCAACGTGCGCATGGCGCGCCGTTACTGGGACCTGATGGGCCAGCCCGAGCGAAAGGTCATCATCAGCCGACACAACGCGTACCACGGCAGCACCATGGCGGGCGCCTCTCTGGGCGGCATGAGCGGCATGCACGCCCAGGGCGATCTGCCGATCCCCAACATCACCCACATCGAGCAACCGCACCACTGGGAAAACGCCAACCCTGGCGAAAGCAAGGCCGACTTCGGCATCCGCGCCGCGCGCTGGCTGGAAGAGAAGATCCTGGAGATTGGTCCCGACAAGGTGGCCGCCTTCATCGCCGAGCCAGTGCAGGGCGCGGGCGGCGTGATCATCCCGCCGGCCACCTACTGGCCCGAGATCCAGCGCATCGTGGACCAGTACGGCATCCTGTTGATCGCCGACGAGGTGATCTGCGCCTTCGGCCGCCTGGGCCACTGGTTCGCGTACGAGAAGTTCGGCATCAGGCCCGACCTGGTGACCTTCGCCAAGGGCGTGACCAGCGGCTACATCCCGCTGGGCGGCGTGATGGTGGGCAACCGCGTCGCCGAGGTGCTGATCGAGAAGGGCGGCGAGTTCAACCACGGCTACACCTACAGCGGCCACCCGGTGGCATGCGCGGTGGCCCTGGCCAATCTGGAGCTGATGGAGCGCGAGAACCTGCCCGGCCGGGTGAAGGACGACACCGGCCCCTACCTGGCCGAGCGCTTCGAGGAACTCAAGCACCACCCGCTGGTGGGCGACGCCGAGACCTGCGGCTTCGTCGCCGGGCTGGTGCTGGTCAAGAACAAGGCCACGCGCGAGATGTTCGACCCGGACCTGGCCGTGGGCATGGTCTGCCGCCGCCACTGCTTTGGCAACGGGCTGATCATGCGCGCCGTGGGCGACCGCATGATCATCGCGCCGCCGCTGACCATGACCCGCGCGCAGATCGATGAGCTGATGGGGTTGATCCACCGCTGCCTGGATGCCACGCTGGACGAGCTGCGTGGCCAAGGTTTGTTGGGGTGAACGTGGGTGACGCGCCTTCGGGTTGCCGCCATGCGCGCGTTTCCGAATCTTTGTTACAGTCCCGCGATGCCCCAGTTTGGGGATATTCTTGGTCTGCAATTTGCTAGCTGGATCCCCAGCAAGACAGCCGGTTCCCGAGTGTCAAACGTCCGGTTCCAACCCTTTCACAGGAGTGTTCCTCACCATGAAGAAACAAGTTCTGGCCCTGGCCATTTCCGCCATCGTCCTGGCCGCCTGCGGCAAGAAGGAAGAGCCGGCACCCGCACCGGCCCCGGTGGCCGCGGCGCCCGCACCCGCGGCTGAACCCGCCAAGCCCGCCGGCCCGGTGTTCGACGACGAAAAGGTCCTGAACATCTACAACTGGCCCGACTACGTGCCCGAGGGGATGATCGCCGCGTTCGAGAAAGAAACCGGCATCAAGGTCAACTACGACACCTTCGAGACCAACGAAGCCCTTCAGGCCAAGCTGGTGGCCGGCAACACGGGTTACGACATCGTGGTGCCCGGCACCGTCTTCGCCAAGGGCCAGATCGAAGGCGGTCTGCTGCAGCCGCTGAAGAAAGACCAGATCCCGAACCTGGCCAACATGGACCCGGCCATCATGCAGGTGCTGACCAAGGCCGATCCGGACAACAAGCACCTGATCCCCTGGGCCTGGGGCTTCACCACCGTGGGTATCAACAAGACCAAGGTCGACAAGGCCCTGGCCGGCATGCCCATGCCCGAAAACGCCTGGGACCTGGTGTTCAAGCCCGAGTACACGAGCAAGCTCAAGTCCTGTGGCATCGCCTACCTGGATTCGCCGACCGAGATCATCCCGGTGGCCCTGCACTACATCGGCAAGGACGCGTACTCGAACGACCCGGCCGACTACAAGGCCGCCAACGAGATGCTGTCCAAGGTGCGCAAGGACATCCGTCTGTTCAGCTCGACCATGATCGACGACATCGCCGGTGGCAAGGCCTGCGTGGCCATTGGCTGGTCCGGTGACGTGAACCAGGCCGCCGCCCGCGCCAAGGAAAACGGCTCCAAGGACGTGATCGAAGCCCTGCTGCCCAGCACCGGCGCGCTGATCTTCTTTGACACCATGGCCGTGGCCAAGGACGCCAAGCACCCGAACAACGCCGCCGCGTTCATCGACTTCTACCTGCGCCCGGAAAACGCCGCGCTGATGGCCAACACCATGGGCTACCCCACCGGCAACAAGGCCGGCATGGACAAGGTCAACCCCGAGATCGCGGGCAACAAGACCATCTTCGTGGAAGCCGACTACATGGCCAAGATGATCCCGCCCAGCAGCTTCACCAACGAAGCACGCGAGGCGATGTCCAACGCCTACAACAGCTTCAAGAAGGGCAAGTAAGGTGTGAGACGCCCGCTCTCGGGCGGCGCCTGAACCGGGCTGTTCGTACCCTGCGTATGAACAGCCCTTTTTGTTTCTGCATCCAAAACCAACAAGGGGTCACCATGGCAGCAGCCGGTACGCAAGAAGGCTATCTGGTCACGGAAAAACTGGTCAAACGCTTCGACGAGGCGGTCGCCGTCGACGAGGTGTCGCTGTCCATCGGCAAGGGCGAGATCTTTGCCCTGCTGGGCAGCTCGGGCTGCGGCAAGTCCACCTTGCTGCGCATGCTGGCCGGCTTCGAGACACCGACCAAGGGGCGCATCCTGCTCGGTGGCCAGGACGTGGCCAACATGCCGCCCTACGAGCGCCCGGTGAACATGATGTTCCAGAGCTACGCGCTGTTCCCGCACCTGAACATCTGGGAGAACGTGGCGTTCGGCCTCAAGCGCGAAGGCCTGTCCAAGGCCGAGGTGCAGCAGCGCACCGACGAGATGCTGGGGCTGGTGCAGCTCACGCCCTATGCCAAGCGCAAGCCGCACCAGCTCTCGGGCGGCCAGCAGCAGCGCGTGGCGCTGGCGCGCAGCCTGGCCAAGAAGCCCAAGCTGCTGTTGCTGGACGAGCCGCTGGGCGCGCTGGACAAGAAGCTGCGCGAGCAGACCCAGTTCGAGCTGGTCAACATCATCGAGAAGGTGGGCGTGACCGTGGTGATGGTGACGCACGACCAGGAAGAGGCCATGACCATGGCCAGCCGCATCGCCATCATGAGCAAGGGCCGCGTGCTGCAGGTGGGCACGCCCCAGCAGATCTACGAATACCCGGCCAACCGCTTCGTGGCCGACTTCATCGGCAACGTGAACCTGTTCGACGGCAAGCTGACGGTGGACGAGCCCGACCGTTGCGCGGTGAAAACGCCGATTGGCGAGATCCACGTGGGCCACGGCATCAGCGGCGCGCTGGACATGCCGGTGGCCGTGGCCGTGCGGCCCGAGAAGATCGACATCGCCAAGGAGCGGCCGGCCAACGTGGACCACAACCTGTTCGCGGGCCGGGTCAAGGAGATCGGCTACTTCGGCTCCTACAACACCTACATCGTGGTCACGCCGCAGGGCACCAAGGTCAAGATCACCGAGCCCAACGGCTCGCGCCACGAGCTGCTGGACATCACCTGGGAAGACGATGTGTTTTTCTGGTGGGATGA
>NZ_JBPCSJ010000142.1:0-4439 GCF_051007235.1 Hydrogenophaga sp.
CACTTCCAGACCGACACCGCCGACCACGCCGACATCATCCTGCCGGCCACCACCCAGCTGGAGCACTGGGACATCCACACCAGCTACGGCCACACCGACGTGCTGCTCAACCGCCCCGCCGTGGCGCCACTGGGCCAGGCGCGCCCCAACACCGAGGTGTTTCGCGAACTGGCGCGCCGCATGGGTTTTGACGAGCCCTGCTTCGCCGACGACGATCAAACCCTGTGCCGCACCGCGATGGGCGACGCGGTCGACTTCCAGCAACTGCTGGACCAGGGCTGGACCACGCTGCCGGTGCCCGAGGCGCCGTTTGCCAGCGGCAACTTCCCCACCCCGTCGGGGAGGTGCGAATTCTTCAGCGCCCGCTTGGCGGCACAGGGGCTGGACGGCCTGCCCGACCACCTGCCCAACTTCGAGCCCGCCGGCAGCGACCCACGCCACCCGCTGGCCATGATTTCACCGCCCGCGCGCAACTTCCTCAACTCCAGCTTCGTCAACGTCCAAAGCCTGCGCGACATCGAAGGCGAGCCGGTGCTGGAGATGCACGCCGACGACGCGGCCGCGCGCGGCATCACCAGCGGGCAGATGGTGCGGGTGTTCAACCAGCGCGGCGAATACCGCTGCAAGGCCGAAGTCTCGAAGCGCGCCCGCCCCGGCGTGGTCAACGGCCTGGGCATCTGGTGGCGCAAGCTGGGGCCGGACGGCACCAACGTCAACGAAGTCACCAGCCAGCGCCTGACCGATCTGGGGCGTGGACCGGTGTTTTATGACTGTCTGGTGGAGGTGGCGGCGGCGTGATCAGGCGCCACATCCGGCCACCGCCGGGAAGGCAATGCTGCCATTGACGGGTGCGCTCTGGGCCGGGTCGGGGTCGCCGTTCATATCCGTGCCCGTCATGGCCTTGTTGCTGATGGAGATGGTCTTGCCCGCCAGATCGACCGTCACACCAGACACGCCGGCCACATTGAAATCGTTCACACCCCAGGCATAGGTAGGCTCCTCGCCGATCGACAGGTTGACCGGCGTTGGCGTGGCGCCTTGCAGGAAGTAGACCTTACCGTTGTAGGTCTTCCCATTCGGGCCGGGCGCGCCGACAAACTCCACCGTGCAGTAGGGGACCGTGATCGCCATGTTGGCGGCCTCGGCCTTGGTCTCGACCGATGCCGCCACGATGTCGCCGGTGTAGGCCGCGGGCGCGGTGGCCGACAGCGTTAGGGTGCCACCGCTGACTCCACCCGATGTGGTCGTAGTGGTCGTGGTGGAATCACCCCCACCCCCACCCCCACCCCCACAAGCCGCCAAACCAAAGGCCAGCAGCAGGACAGACGCGGCGCGAATCGGGCTATTCTTCATGATCAAACTCCGTGGGTTATGGGGTAACGAAAACGTTTTCAGTCTATGAACGCTGCGCCACTTCGTGCACCCCATGAACAGAGGGGTGGCGGGACTGTCCGCATGGGCTGGGTCGTGGCCGCGCTGCTGCTGGGCCTGAGCGGTTGCGCCAGCCCCACCACCGGCGCGGGCTACTACTGGCAGTCGGTCACCGGCCACCTGGCCCTGATGCAGGCCGCACGCCCGGTGGACGACTGGGTGGCCGACAGCGCCACGCCCGAGCCGCTGCGGCAGAAGCTGGTCACCGCGCGCCGCATCCGCGCCTATGCCTCGGCCGAACTGGCGCTGCCCGACAACGCCAGCTACCACCGCTACGCCGACCTGAAACGCCGCGCGGCGGTCTACAACGTGGTGGCCGCGCCCGAGTTCTCGCTCACGCTGCAAACCTGGTGCTTCCCGGTGGTGGGCTGCGTGGGCTACCGCGGCTACTACGACGAAGCCAACGCACAGGCCTTCGCCGCCAGCCTGCCGGGCGATCTGGAAGTGGCCGTGTACCCGGTGCCCGCCTACTCCACCCTGGGCTGGATGAACTGGGCCGGCGGCGACCCGTTGCTCAACACCTTCATCGGCTACCCCGAGGGCGAACTCGCCCGCCTGGTGTTCCACGAACTCGCCCACCAGGTGCTCTATGTGCAGGACGACACCGCGTTCAACGAGTCCTTCGCCACCGCGGTGGAGCGCCTGGGTGGCGAGCGCTGGCTGGCACAGGCGGGTGAGGCCGTGCGCAACGACTACACACGCTTCAACGAACGGCGCCGCGCCTTCCGCGCCCTGACCCTGGCCACCCGTCAGCGCCTGCAGGCGCTGTACGCCGACACCACGCTCGACACCGACACCCGCCGCGCCCGCAAGGCCGAGGTGATGGCGGACTTTCGCCGCGACTACGAGGCGCTCAAGCAGGGCTGGGGCGGCTACGCGGGCTACGACACCTGGGTGCGCCAGGCCAACAACGCCAGCTTCGGCGCCCAGGCCGCGTACGACCAGTGGGTACCGGCTTTCGAGGCGCTGTTCGAAGCACAAGGCCGCAATTTCACACGCTTTTATGATGCGGTGCGCGCGCTGGCCGAGCAGCCCAAGGCCGAACGCAGCGCCACGCTGCAAGCCCTGCTGCCCACCCCTGACGCCACGCTGGCGGCCAGCGCCCACTGATCCACACACCACCCGAGGAGACCCCATGGCCCAGATCCACATCCACCGCGAACACCAGCTGGGCCTGGCCGGTGCACGCAAGATCGCCTGGCAGTGGGCCGAACAGGCCGAGGCCGATTTCGACATGGCCTGCACCTACGAAGAAGGCGACGACGGCGACGAGGTGCAGTTCAGCCGCAGCGGCGTCAGCGGCACGCTCAAGGTCGCGGGCGACCACTTCGAGTTGGAAGCCCAGCTCGGCTTTCTGCTCGGCGCGTTCAAGGACCGCATCGAAGGCGAGATCGTGAAGAACCTCGACGCGCTGCTGGCCAGCAAAAAACCGGCCGCTGCGAAAAAGAAAAAGACCTGAACGCGTGGGCGTCCAGGCCTTGGATTCAGAGTCGACTCCGACGCGAAAAGACTGATGCAGAACGCGGCGGAACCGGCTCCGCCGGGCCGCATCGCGTTGCCCCCTTGAGGGGGTCGCGCGCAGCGCGGCGGGGGTGGGTCAAGACAAGGATTCGATCAGGTCGATGTACTGCTGTTTGGCGTCGTCCGAAGACGTGCCCTTGCAGCCGTTCCAGGCGTCCCACTTGGCGCGGCCCACCAGGTCGCTGAAACCGGGCTTCTTCTCGGTGTTGTCACCCGTGGTGGCCTGCTTGTACAGACCATAGATCTTCAGCAGCGTGGTGTTGTCGGGGCGTTCGGCCAGTTTCTTGGAGTTGGCCACGGCGGCTTCGAAACGGGCGTTGAGATCGGACATGCGGTTCTCCTGATGGGTGTGCCCGCGCACAACAGGCGCCGGCGGTCTAGGGGCAGGCCCGGTATCTTACGGTTCGCTCCACCGGCAAAATAGACGCGCACCCCCAACACACAGCGGCGTCCCCCGCGGACGACCAGGAGACACCATGGTCCAGCGCATTTCCAAGCCCCCCCAGCGCGCCCAGGCCGATGCCGCTGGCACCGGCCCCCACGCGGCCCGAACGCTGGCCAGCACGCTGGGCCTGGAAGGCGAGCGCATGAGCAAGGTCGACACGGCCTGGCTGCGCATGGACTCGCCGACCAACCTGATGATGATCCTGGGCGTGTGGATCCTGCGGCCCGGCATCACGCTGGCCGACCTGCAGCAACGCGTGCGCGAGCGCCTGCTGCCCTACCGCCGATTCGTGCAGTTGGCGCGCGAAGACGCCGCCGGCGCGCACTGGCTGGACGACCCCGATTTCCGCCTGGAACGGCACGTGAGCGCACAGGACCTGCCGCGCCAGCGCGGGCAGAGCGAGCAGGCCGCGCTGCAGGCCCGCGTGGCCCAACTGGCCATGCAGCCACTCAACCCGGCGCACCCGCTGTGGCAGTTCGAGCTGGTCGAGCAGTACCAGGGCGGCTCGGCGCTGATCGCGCGCATCCACCATTGCATTGCCGACGGCATCGCGCTGATCAGCGTGATGATGAGCCTGGTCGACGGCGGCGCCGAGCCGCCCCGCCGCGCACGCCCAAAAGGCGCCGACAAAGCCGGGCTGGAAGCCGCCGAAGACTGGCTGGCCGATACCCTGATCCGCCCCTTTGGCGACCTGACCGCCAAGGCGCTGGACCTGGCGTGCGGCGGCGCTGCCAAGTCGCTGGCCGCGTTGTCCACCCCGCAACAGAGCCTGAGCGACTCGCTGGGTCAGGCCCTGGACCTCGCCCGCATGGGCGGCCAGCTGGCCAGCGACCTGGCGGCCCTGGCGCTGATGCCCGACGACTCGCCCACCCCACTCAAGGGCCAACCGGTGGGCCGCAAGCGCGTGGCCTGGTGCCAGCCGATCCCGCTGGACGAGGTCAAGGCCATCGGCAAGGGGCTGAACTGCTCGGTCAACGACGTGCTGCTCAGCTGCGTGGCCGGCGCCATCGGCCAGTACTTGCGCGCGCGCGGCGAAGACCCG
>NZ_JBPCSJ010000143.1:0-8554 GCF_051007235.1 Hydrogenophaga sp.
AGCGAGATCAGCACGACGGTGCCGGCCATGATGCGGATGAGACGTTCGACGGTCATTTCAGACTCCTTGAAAAAGATGGACACACACAGGGTCACGCCGCTTCGTACTTCTTGCGGTACACGGCGTAGTAGAGAACCGGGATGACGACCAGCGTCAGCATGGTCGACACGGCGATGCCGAAGATCAGCGCGATGGCCAGGCCGTTGAAGATCGGGTCGTCGAGGATGAAGAAGGCGCCCATCATGGCGGCCAGGCCGGTCAGCGCGATGGGTTGCGCGCGCACCGATGCGGACTGCACGACGGCCTGTGCGAACGGCACGCCGCGCTTCGTTTCCAGCTCGATGAAGTCCACCAGCAGGATGGAGTTGCGCACGATGATGCCGGCCAGCGCGATCATGCCGATCATGGACGTGGCGGTGAACTGCGCGTGCAGCAGCGCGTGGCCGGGCATGACGCCGATCATGGTCAGCGGGATGGGCGCCATGATGATCAGCGGCGTGACGTAGCTCTTGAACTGCGCCACCACCAGCAGGTAGATCAGGATCAGGCCGACGCCGTAGGCCGCGCCCATGTCGCGGAAGGTCTCGTAGGTGATCTGCCACTCGCCGTCCCATTTCACTGCGTACTGCCGATAGGGATCACGCGGCTGGCTGATCCAGTACTCGCCCATGTCGCCGGTGTTGGGCAGCGCGGCTTCTGCCATGGACGAGCGGATGCCGAACAGGCCGTACAGCGGCGAGTCGAGCTTTCCGGCCATGTCGCCGAAGACGTAGGTGACGGGCAGCATGTCTTTGGTGAAGCGCAGCTGGTCGATCACGCCGCGTTCGACGGTGACCAGTTCGGACAGGGGCACCATGGCACCGTTGGCCGCCTTCATGGGCAGGGCCAGCAGCGCGTCCAGACCGACCTGCGCTTCGCGCGGCAGTTGCAGGCGCACCGGCACCGCGAACTTGGCGTGGCCGTCGTGCAGGTAGGCGGCGTCGCTGCCCGAGAGCGCGGCGTACACGGTCTGCGCGATCACCTGCACCGGAATGCCCAGCGACTCGGCGCGCTGGCGCTGGATGCGCAGGAAAGCGCGCGGCGCGTTCTCTTTGAGCGAGGTGTCCACGCCCACGATGTCGGGCGTGCCGGCAAAGGCCTTGGCCACGCGCTGCGCCAGCTCGGCGCGGCCGGCCTGGTCGGGGCCATAGACCTCGGCCACGATGGGCGACATGACCGGCGGGCCGGGCGGCACTTCCACCACCTTGACGCGCGCGCCGTGGGCGGCGGCGATCTTTTCCAGCTCGGGGCGGTGGCGCTGGGCGATGGCGTGGCTCTTCTCGCTGCGGTCGTGCGCGCCGATCAGGTTGACCTGCAGGTCGCCGCCTTCGGCCTCGGCACGCAGGTAGTACTGGCGCACCAGGCCGTTGAAGGTGATGGGGCTGGCGGTGCCGGCGTAGCCCTGCACGTGGGTCACCTCGGGCTGTCGCGCGAGGAAAGCGGTCATGTCCTGCAGCACGGCGGTGGTGCTTTCCAGCGGCGTGCCGGCGGGCATGTCGACCACCACCTGGTACTCGCTCTTGTTGTCGAACGGCAGCATCTTGAGCACCACCCACTGCACCACCGCCAGGCCCACCGACAGCAGCAGCGCGGCCAGGATGCCGGCCAGCAGCAGCCAGCGCTTGCGCGCGCTCTGCAGGAAGGGCGTGAGGATCTTGGTGAAGGTGTTCTGCAGCGCGCTGGTGAGCTTGCCCGGGCCGTGGTCGGCGTGACCATCGGTCTTGGTCAGCTTGAGGGCCAGCCAGGGCGTGACGGTGAACGCGATGGCCAGCGAGATCGCCATGCCCATGCTGGCGTTGATGGGGATCGGGCTCATGTACGGGCCCATCAGACCGCTCACAAAGGCCATGGGCAGCAGGGCCGCGATGACGGTGAAGGTGGCCAGGATGGTGGGGCCGCCCACTTCGTCCACCGCGCGCGGGATGATGACCGACAGCGGATCGTGCGGTGTGAGCATGCGGTGGCGGTGGATGTTTTCCACCACCACGATGGCGTCGTCCACCAGGATGCCGATGGAGAAGATCAGCGCGAACAGCGACACACGGTTGAGCGTGAAGCCCCAGGCCCAGCTGGCGAACAGCGTGGCGGTGAGCGTGAGGATCACCGCGGCGCCGACGATGACCGCTTCGCGACGGCCCAGCGCCAGGCCCACCAGCACGATCACGCTGCCGGTGGCGAAGATGAGCTTCTGGATCAGCTTGTTGGCCTTGTCGGCGGCGGTCTTGCCGTAGTCGCGCGTGATGCTGACCTGCACGTCGTCGGGAATCACCGTGTTCTTCAGGTTGTCCAGCCGCTGGGCTGCGCCGCGCGCCACGTCCACCGCGTTTTCGCCCGGCTTCTTGGTGACGGTGATGGTCACGGCCGGGTGGTTCTGGCCCTGCTGGCCGGGGTGCGCTGCATCGGCCGCGCCGGGGGTGAACCACACATAGCGCTGCGGCAGCTGGGCACCGGCTTCCACCCGCGCCACTTCGCGCAGGTAGACCGGGCGGCCCGCGTTCACGCCCACGACGATGTCGCCCACGTCCTGCTCGTTCTGCAGGAACTCACCCGTTTCCACCGACAGCATGCCGGGCTCGCCGGCGGCCGGGTTGGGGTTGACCACCGAACCCGAGGGCATGGCCTGGTTGGCCGCGGCGATGGCGCCGTGCAGCTGCTGCACGCTGATGCCGCGTTCGCGCAGCTGGGTCGGGTTGAGCCATACGTGCACTGCACGGCCGGGGCCGCCGATGGTGACCACCTCGCGCGTGCCGGGCACGCGCTTGAGCTCGGTCTCCACCGCGTGGGCCACGCGCTCCAGGTCGTGCGCGCTCTGCGCGTCTTCGGTCCACAGCGTGGCGGCGAGCACCGGCACGTCGTCGATGCCCTTGGGCTTGACGATGGGGGTGAGCACGCCCAGGCCCTGGGGCAGCCAGTCCTGATTCGCGTTGAGCACGTCGTACAAGCGCACCAGCGCCTCGGTGCGCGGCACGCCGACCTTGAACTGCACCGTCAGCACCGCGACGCCGGGGCGTGCGACGGAGTAGGTGTGTTCGATGCCCTGGATCTGCGAAAGCACGTGCTCGGCCGGGGCGGCGACCATCTTCTCCACGTCGGCGCTGGAAGCGCCGGGGAACGGGATGATCACGTTGGCCATGGTCACGTTGATCTGCGGCTCTTCCTCGCGCGGGGTGACCAGCACGGCGAACAGGCCCAGCAGCAGCGCGACCAGCGCCAGCAGTGGCGTGATGGCGTTGGACTGGAAGGCCCGCGCCACGGAACCGGAGAAGCCCAGCTTCTCCAGCGTGGAAGGTTCGTTGGGGTGGCTCATGGTGGCGACCTCTTACTTCGCCACGGGCGTGGCACCGGCCAGACCGGCACGCACGGGATCGAGCGCCACCTGGTCACCCGCTTTCAGACCGGCCAGCACCTCGACGCCGTCGCCGTGCGTGGCGCCGGTGCGCACCGCGCGCAGCGCGAAGCCCTTGGCCGCCTCGCCCGTGGCGGTGACCACGTAGACGCCGGTCAGCTCGCCGCGGCGCAGCAGGGCCGTGGTCGGTACCACCAGGCGCTGCGGCGCGGCCTGGGCGGTGCTGCCCACAAAGCGCACTTTCACCTGGCGGCCGGGCACCTGGCCCGCGCCGTCGGCATCGCTCAGGTTCAGGCGCCATTCCACGGTTTGCGACACGGGGTCGGCGGCGGGCACGCTGGTTTTGGACGCGGGAACGACCCAGCGGTCGGTGCCGGGCAGTTGCACCTCGATCTTCTGGGCCGACAGCGCCAGCGGCTGCTGCGAGGCCGGCACGGAGACCACGGCGCGCATGGGTTGCGGCGCGTACACCGTCAGGATGGGCGCGCCCGGCATGGCCAGAGCGCCGGCTTCGGCGTGGGTGGCCAGCACCCAGCCGTCGTACGGGGCGGTCAGGCGGGTGAAGCCCTGGGCCACGCTGGCCTGGGTCTGGCCGGCGCGGGCGGCGGCGGCACCGGCCTGGGCGGCCTTGTACTGCGCCAGCGCGGTGTCGAGCGCGGCCTGCGCGATGAAGCCTTGCGCCCGCAGGTCGCGTGTGCGCTCGTAGGCGGCCTTGGCGTTGGCGAGGTTGGCGTCGGCCTGGGCCACGCCGGCCTGGGCCTGGGCCACACCGGCCTGGGTGGCGCGGTCGTCGATCACGGCCAGCACCTGGCCGGCCTTCACGCGGTCACCCGCCTTGACCGAGAGGGTTGCGATGCGGCCGCTGGCCTGGGCCGAGAGCACGCTCTGGCGCACCGCCTGCAGGTTGCCGTCGAAGGCGGCCGCGGCGCCCACGGCGGTCTGCCCCAGGGTCAGCACCGCCACTTGCGGGCCGGCGGGGGCGACCGGGGCGTCGGCGGCCGACACGCGGGCGCTGGCCAGGAGGGCCGCGCCGCCGAGCAGGCCGAGCGACAGCGCACCGATCACCAGCCGGCGCTGGGCCAGCGGCAGCGGTGCAAAAAAGCGGGAAGAGGCAGGGGAAACAAGACGAGCAGGCATGGCAGACTCCTATACGGCCTGCAGTATACCTACATACCCCCCAGGGTACAAGTCGATACCCGATCAGACCCTCACGGGCACGCCCTTGCCCAGGCGCCAGGCGCAGACCACAAAACCCACGGCCGCCGCCACCAGCACGGCGTAGGCGGCGCGCAGGCCCGCCTGTTCGGCGATTTCGCCCATCAGCAGGGCGGCGATCTGCGCCCCGGCGGAGAACACGATCATCAGCAGCGCCGACAGGCGCGGTGCCTCTTGCGGGAAGCCCCGCAGCGCGATGCCCAGCAGGATGGGGAACCCCACCGACACGCCCAGGCCGGTGAAGAAGTTGCACACGGCGAGCCAGACAAAAGGCGGATCGGCCGGGCTGAGCCAGACGCCCGCGAGCGCCAGCGCGGCCAGGGTACCCAGTCCTTTGATCTTCTGCTCCATGCTCCAGCGGCTGTGCACGAAGGCCTGCCAGACGCGGCCCGTCACCATGCCCGCCATGAGAAAGCCCAGCGCCAGCCGCGCAGCCTGCTCGTGCTGGCCCAGCGCCTCGGTGGCAAAGCTGACGAACCAGAAGTACTGCCCCCATTCGGACAGGCCACTGCACAGCCCGGCGAACAGCACCCAGCGCACCAGCGGCTGGCGCAGCAGGCCGGCGTAGCCCAGCGGCGCGCGCCCGGTGGTGTCCGGGCCGGCGTCGTCCGCGTGCGCATGGTCGGGGCGGAACTGCACGCTGCGCAGGCGCTGGCGCTGCAGCGTCAGCAGCCACAGGCCGGTGGCCAGCAGGGCGAACACCAGGTACGGGCTGCGCCAGCTTGGGTTCAGCGCCAGCGCCGCCGCCGCGAGCAAGGGCGAGAGCACCGAGCCGCTGCTGTAGCCCACGTCCACCAGGCTGATGATGCGGGTGCGCTGCTCGGGATCGTCGCTCAACTCGGCCAGCAGGCCATGGCCCAGGGTGAACAGCGCGGTCTCGAAGGTGGCCACCGCCACCATGAAAAAGGCCAGCCAGGCAAAGCTGGGCGCCCAGAGCACGCCCGCCACCGCCAGCAGCACGGCCGTGGCGTAGGCGCGCAGCAGGCGCCGCGGCGGGAAGCGCTTGGCGATGGCGCCGCCCAGCAGCGAGCCGACCGCGCCACCGGCGCTCCAGATCGCCATCAGCCAGCCCATCTGCTGGAACGAAACGCCCATCTGCGCCCGCAGGTTGGGCGTGACCGCCCCCAGCAGCGCACCGAAGACGCCCCATGTCAGGGCGCAGTACAGGATGATCCAGGCGACATAGGGCAGGCCGCGCAGGACCTGGAGCGGGGCCGCCAGGGCGGCAGTGACACGGTTCAAGTCAGGCTTTCAATCGAAGAATGCAATCGATTGTCTGCCGGGCAGCCCTCCCGCGCGCGGGTCGTCCTGTAAATGAACCTCTGTGGTAACCGGGCTCTACGCGGGATCGGCAAACGGCACCCTGGGCGCCACGGCGCACAGCAGCTCGTACGAGATGGTGCCCGCCGCACGCGCCACCTCGTCCACCGGCAGCTGGGCGCCGGTGCTGGGCGAGACGCCCCAGAGCACGACCTCGCTGCCGATGCCGGCCGGCACGCCGGCGGCGTCCAGCGGCGCCAGGTCGACGGTGATCATGTCCATGCTGACGCGGCCGATGAGGCGGGTGCGCACGCCGTTGACCAGCACCGGCGTACCAGTGGGGGCGTGGCGCGGGTAGCCGTCGGCGTAGCCGCAGGCGATGACGCCGATGCGCATGGGGGCGTCGGCGGTGAAGGTCGAGCCGTAGCCCACGGTGTCGCCGGGCTGCAGCTGTTGCGTGCCGATGACCTGGGTGGTCAGGCTCAGGGTGGGCTGCAGGCCCCAGCCGGCGGCGGTGTTTTCCGGGTGGTCGGGTGCGCCGCCATACAGCGCGATGCCTTCGCGCACCCAGTCGGCCGCCAGCGTGGTGACGCCTTCGCCGCGCAGCGGGCTGCTGGCGTGGCGCAGGATGGCGGCGCTGTTGCACAGCGTGCGCTCGCCCGGCAGGTCGGCGGTGGCGGCTTCGAAGGCGGCCACCTGGTGGGCGATGCCGCGCGGGCCGTCGGCGTCGCTGAAGTGCGTCATGAGCGAAATCTCTTCCACCTGCGGCAACGCGTTCAGCCGCGCCCAGGCGGCGCGGAAGGCGTGCGGCGTGAAGCCCAGGCGGTTCATGCCGCTGTTGAGCTTGAGGAAGACGCGGTGCGGCACCTGGGTCTTGTGCGCGGCCAGCCAGTCGATCTGTTCGGTGCAGTGCACCGCGTGCCACAGGTGCAGGCGCGAGCAGAGTTCGAGGTCGCGCGGGTCGAACACGCCTTCGAGCAGCAGGATCGGGCCGCGCCAGTCCAGCGCGCGCACCCGCTGGGCTTCGGCCAGATCGATCAGCGCAAAGCCGTCGGCGCTGCGCAGCGCGTCGAACACCCGCTCGATGCCGTGGCCGTAGGCGTTGGCCTTGACCACCGCCCAGACGCGGGCGTCGGGCGCACGCAGGCGGGCCTGTTCGAGGTTGTGTTGCAGGGCGGCGGGGTGGACGGTGGCAAGGATGGGACGGGGCATGGCGGGGCAGGAAAGTCGGCCTCCAGGGGGCTTCAGGGTCGCGTGCTATAACCCCGCATCCTTGGAGATAAGCGCTGACTTTCGCATAAAAAGACCGCCCACGGCCCGCTCAACAGCCCCCGCTGAGCCCGTCCGGTCGCCAGAATCATCCCCATGAAGCGCGGCTTCTACACCATCATGACGGCGCAGTTTTTCAGCTCCCTGGCTGACAACGCGCTGTTTGTGGCCGCCATCGAGTTGCTGCGCAGCCGGCACGCGCCCGAATGGCAGAGCGCCGCCCTCGTCCCCCTGTTTGCCCTGTTCTATGTGGTGCTCGCGCCCTTCGTGGGGGCGTTCGCCGACGCGCGGCCCAAGGGCCAGGTCATGTTCATCAGCAACGCCATCAAGGTGGTGGGTTGCCTGCTGATGCTGGTGGGCGTGCACCCGCTGCTGGCCTATACCCTGGTGGGCCTGGGCGCTGCGGCCTACTCGCCGGCCAAATACGGCATCCTCACCGAACTGCTGCCACCGTCGCAGCTGGTCAAGGCCAATGGCTGGATCGAAGGCCTGACCATCGCCTCCATCATCCTGGGCGTGCTGCTGGGTGGCCAGCTGGTGGGGCCGTACCTGTCGGCCAAACTGCTCGCGCTGGACATGCCGTTCCTGTCCACCGGCATCGACCGCGCGGCCGAAGCGGCCATTGCGATGCTGGTGGCGGTGTACGCACTGGCCGCCACCTTCAACCTGCGCATCCCCCTGACCGGGGTGACACCGCGCCCCATGCAGCGCAACCCGCTGTTCCTGCTGCAGGATTTCTGGCTCTGCAACGGCCGCCTGTGGCGCGACCACCTGGGCCAGATTTCGCTGTCGACCACCACGCTGTTCTGGGGCGTCAGCGGCAACCTGCGCTACATCGTGCTGGCCTGGGCCGGCGCGGCCCTGGGCTACAGCACCACGCAGGCGTCCAGCCTGGTGGGGGTGGTGGCGCTGGGCACCGCGGTGGGCGCGGTGGTCGCGTCGATGCGCATGAAGCTGGACCAGGCCACCCGCGTCATGCCGCTGGGCATCGGCATGGGGGTGCTGGTGATCGCGATGAACTTCATCGACAACGTCTGGGTGGCCGCGCCCTTCCTGGTGCTGCTGGGCGGCCTGGGCGGTTTCCTGGTGGTGCCCATGAACGCGCTGCTGCAGCACCGCGGCCACAACCTGATGGGCGCGGGCCGATCGATCGCGGTGCAGAACTTCAACGAACAGGCCTGCATCCTGGGCCTGGGCGCGCTCTACAGTTTCTCCACCGGCATGGGCCTGTCGGCCTTCGCCGCCATCACCGCCTTTGGCCTGCTGGTGGCGGGCTTCATGTGGCTGATCATGAAGTGGCACCAGCACAACCAGCGCCACCACGGCGTGGAGCTGGAGCGGCTGCTGGAGATCGCACGCCGCGATGATCTGCATGGTTAACCCCCCGCGCCGCGCCTGACGGCGCGTCACCCCCCTGCTGGGGGC
>NZ_JBPCSJ010000144.1:0-4643 GCF_051007235.1 Hydrogenophaga sp.
CCCACGCGGTTGCCGTGGCGGCTGATCAGGCGCGCCACCACGCCCACGAAGCCCTGCAGCAGTTCGCGCTTGCGCTGCTGGCCGGAACCGAAGTCCACCGAGGGGCTGAGGTCCAGCAGGAACCAGGCGGCCATCTCGCGGTCTTCGGTGAACACGCGCACGTGCGGCGTCTGCAGGCGCGCGGTGACGTTCCAGTCGATGTGGCGCACGTCGTCGTGGTGCTGGTATTCGCGCAGGTCGGCCAGGTCCAGACCGGTGCCGCGCATCAGGGTGCGGTGGTCGCCCTGCAGCAAACCGTCGAGCCGCTTGATGACCGTCCATTCCAGGCGCTTGAGCAGGGCTTCGGTGCGACCGCCGTCTCCCACGGGCACCGCCGGGGGCGGCGGTGGTTTGCGTTTGAACAGGCTCAGCAGCATGGCGGTGTTCCGTTCAGGCGGCCTTGCGCTCGTGTTCCAGCGGCTTGGCCGGGGCCGGCACCGCTTTCATGATGCGTTCGATCAGCGCGTCGCTGGTGAGCCCTTCGGACAGGCCCTCGTAGGACAGCACCACGCGGTGGCGCAGCACGTCGGGCACCAGGTCGCTCATGTCTTCGGGCAACGCGTAACTGCGCCCGCGCAGCAGGGCCAGAGCGCGTGCGCCTTCCACCAGGCCGATGGTGGCGCGCGGGCTGGCGCCGTAGGTGATGAGTCGCGCGGTGTCCTTCAGGCCATGCTTGTCGGGTGTGCGCGTGGCCGACACCAGCCTGACCGCGTACTGCACCAGCGAGGGGTCCACGTACACCTCGCGGCAGCGCGCCTGCAACGCCGCCAGCTGGTCGGTGGTGGCCACCGCGTTGACCTGCACCACCGGACCGGTGACGCGTTCGACGATCACGACCTCTTCCTCGTCGGTCGGGTAGTCCACGAGCACCTTCATCATGAAGCGGTCCACCTGCGCCTCGGGCAGCGGGTAGGTGCCTTCGGTCTCGATGGGGTTCTGCGTCGCCATCACCAGAAACGGTTCGGGCACGCGATGCGTCTCACCGGCGATCGTCACCTGCCGCTCCTGCATCACCTCCAGCAGCGCGCTCTGCACCTTGGCCGGCGCGCGGTTGATCTCGTCGGCCAGCAGCAGGTTGGCGAACACGGGGCCCAGCGCGGTGCTGAAGTCGCCGGTCTTCTGGTTGTAGATGCGTGTGCCCACCAGGTCGGCCGGCACCAGGTCGGGCGTGAACTGGATGCGCTTGAAGCGGCCCTGCACCACGTTGGACAAGGTCTTGACGGTCAGCGTCTTGGCCAGGCCGGGCACACCTTCCACCAGCAAATGCCCGCCCGCCAGCAGCGCGACCATGACGCGCTCCAGGAACCGGTCCTGCCCGACCACGACGCGCTTGACCTCGTAGAGGATCTCTTCCATGAAGCGGGCGGTGTCGGGGGTGTCGGTGGGATTCATAGGGTCTCCAGTCAAACAGGGATCGCAAGAACGAAGAGGCTCAGACCAGCCGCGCCGCGGAACTGGCTTCGCCAGGCCGCAGGGGCGGTCCCCCTCCCGCCGCAGGCGAGAGAGGGGGAAGACGCGAAGCGGCGCAGGGGGTGTTCATCTCAAAACGGTGGGAGGCCTGCCGCGCTGGCGGCGCTCTCAATGGGCACGGCAAATCCGATGCCGACAAAGGTGCGGTGGCTGGTGGGGTTGAGGATGCCGGTGACGATGCCCACCACCTCCCCGTCCATGGTGACCAGCGGGCCACCGGAGTTGCCCGGGTTGGCCGCGGCGTCGAACTGGATCAGGTTGCCGATGTCCTGCTCACCCTCGGGCGCGCGGAACGAACGGCCCAGACCCGACACCACACCGGCCGAGGTGGACGGGCCGATGCCGAAGGGAAAACCCACGGCCACCACCTCGTCACCGGGCTTGAGGTCGTGCGTGCTGCGCAGCGTGGCGGCATGGAAATCGTCGGGAATGGTCAGTGCCTGCAGCACCGCCAGGTCGTGCTCGGGCTGCACACCGGCCAGCTGCGCATCCGACGTGCTGCCGTCCGCGAACACCAGGCGCACGGCCTGCGCGCTCTGCACCACGTGCAGGTTGGTCAGGATGGTGCCCTTGTCGGTGATGACCACGCCGGTGCCCACACCCTGTTCCACCATCTCGCCGCGCTTGTTCCGGGCCAGCGCCTCCACCCGCACCACGGCTGTGCGGATCTTCTCTGCCGCCCTCGCCGCGCGCGAGGGCAGGTTCTGCGTGGTCAGGGTGCGCAGCACCGCGGCGTCGATGTCTTTCTGGGTCAGCACCCGCGGCGCGTTGCGGTGCTGCTGCCACTGGCTGGCCAACAGCAGCGCGGCCAGCAGGGCCAGCGCCGCCCACATCACCCGTGGGTGAACGGCGGCTCGGCCCAGTGCCCGGCGCCAGCGGGGCTGCTGTGGCTCGGCCTGCGGTCCGGGCGCTGGAACCTCGGCCGGCACGGCGGGCGCAGTGCGGACAGAGCGGCTGTAGAGAGCGGGCTTGCGCATGACGTCTCCGAAAGGACCGTGGCGGGCGTGGTCACATCATGCCGTTTTGCCGCCGCTGGCTCAAGCGCCCAGCAGCTGCCGCAGCACATAGGGCAGGATGCCGCCGGCGCGGAACTGCTGCACCTCCACCGGGGTGTCGATGCGCAGGATCAAGGCGAGTTCCCGCACCGAACCATCGGCGCGGGTGATGCGCAAGGTGGCCGGGCTGCGCGGCGCCAGGTCGGCCTGCGGGATCACGTCGATCACCTCGTCGCCGCGCAGGCCCAGCGCTTCCCAGCTGTCGCCGGGCGCAAACTGCAAGGGCAGCACGCCCATGCCCACCAGGTTGCTGCGGTGGATGCGCTCGAAGCTCCTGGCGATGACGGCCTTGATGCCCAGCAGCTGCGTGCCCTTGGCGGCCCAGTCGCGGCTGGAGCCGGTGCCGTATTCCTCGCCCGCGAAGATGACCGTGGACACGCCGGCGGCGCGGTAGCGCATGGCGGCGTCGTAGATCGGCAGCTTTTCACCGGACGGCTGGTGCAGGGTCAGGCCGCCCTCCTCGCGCGAGCCGCCGGCCAGCGGCGGCAGCATCAGGTTCTTGATGCGCACGTTGGCGAAGGTGCCGCGCATCATGACCTCGTGGTGGCCGCGGCGGGCGCCGTAGCTGTTGAAGTCGGCCGGCTGTACACCGCGTGCGCGCAGCCACTGGCCCGCGGGGGAACGGGCCTGGATGGACCCGGCCGGCGAGATGTGGTCGGTGGTGATGGAGTCGCCGAACAGGGCCATGATGCGCGCGCCCCGCACGTTGGCCGAAGCAGCGGCGCCGGCGTCCAGCGAGAAGCCCTCGAAGAACGGCGGTTCGGCGATGTAGCTGCTGGCTGGCCAGTGATAGGTGGTGCCGGTGGCGCCGGCGATGCGTTCCCACAGCGCGCCGGGGTCGGTCTTCACCCGGGCGTAGTTGTCGCGGTAGGCCTTGCCCTTCATCGCGTGGCGCAGCAGGGCATGGATCTCGTCGCTCCCGGGCCAGATGTCGCCCAGGTACACCGGCCGGCCGCCGTGGCCGGTGCCCACCGGTTCGGTCATCAGGTCCGTCATCACGTTGCCAGCGATGGCGTAGGCCACCACCAGCGGCGGGCTGGCGAGGAAGTTGGCTTTCAGGTTGGGGTGGATGCGCGCCTCGAAGTTGCGGTTGCCCGAGAGCACGGCCGCGCACACCAGGTCGTTCTGCGTGATGACGGCGTTCAGTTCCGCCGTGAGGTCGCCCGCGTTGCCGATGCAGGTGGTGCAGCCGTAGCCGGCCAGCGCGAAGCCCAGCTGTTCGAGGTAGGGGAGCAGGCCGGTGGATTCAAGGTATTCGGTGACGATGCGCGAGCCGGGCGCGAGCGAGGTCTTGATGTGCGGCTGGACCGTCAGGCCGGCCTCGACCGCCTTCTTCGCCAGCAGACCCGCCGCCAGCAGCACACCGGGGTTGCTGGTGTTGGTGCAGCTGGTGATGGCGGCGATCAGCACGTCACCGTTGTTCACCGCGATGCCGCTGTCGGTGCGGAAGGTCTGCGCGAGCTTGGCGGCCGGCTGGTTGAAGCCGTTCTGCTCGTTGGGTTGGCTGAACAGCGAAGCGAACTGCGCCGCCACCTGCCCGATCTCGATGCGGTCTTGCGGGCGCTTGGGGCCGGCCAGCGACGGGGCCACGGTGCCCAGGTCCAGCGTCACGACCTGGGAGAAATCGATGTCCCCGGCCTTCGGAATACCGAACAGGCCCTGCGCCTTGAAGTAGGCCTCCACGGCTTCGATCTCGGCCTTGCTGCGGCCGGTGCCGCGCAGGTAGCCCAGGGTTTTGTCGTCCACCGGGAAAAAGCCCATCGTGGCCCCGTACTCGGGCGCCATGTTGGCGATGGTCGCGCGGTCGGGCAGCGCCAGCGAGGCCGTGCCTTCGCCAAAGAACTCCACGAACTTGCCCACCACCTTGTGCCGGCGCAGGATCTCGGTGACGGTGAGCACCAGGTCGGTGGCGGTGCAGCCCTCGCGCAGGCGGCCGGTCAGCTCGAAGCCCACCACGTCGGGCGTGAGGAAGTAGACCGGCTGGCCCAGCATGGCGGCCTCGGCCTCGATGCCGCCCACGCCCCAGCCCACCACGCCCAGGCCGTTGATCATGGTGGTGTGGCTGTCGGTGCCGACCAG
>NZ_JBPCSJ010000145.1:0-2838 GCF_051007235.1 Hydrogenophaga sp.
AGCAGGACCAGTACGAAGCCGGCAAGGTCTATGTGCTGCCCAAGCACCTGGACGAGAAGGTCGCCCGACTGCACCTGAAGAAGGTCGGCGCGATGCTCACCGAGCTGTCTGACGAGCAGGCCGCTTACATCGGTGTGCCGAAGAACGGTCCTTACAAGGCCAATACCTACAGGTATTGATTACCCCCGCGCCGCCTGCGGCGTCACCCCCCAGGGGGCGGCGCTGGCGGCCCGGCGGAGCCGGTTCCGCGGCGCCCTGGCGTCTCGCGGCCTTTGGGCCGCTCGGTTTGCTCCGGCGACCTTGCTTCGTTCTCTATGCGTGCTGACCAATTGCTTGTCGAGCGGGGCCTTGCGGCTTCGCGTTCGCAGGCCCAGCGGCTGATCGCTGCGGGCGTGCGCTGGCGCTTGCCCGGCAGCGACTGGAAGGCCGTGACCAAGAACGGCGAAGAACTGCGCGAGACGGTGGAGCTGGAGTTGCTGGACACGGCCGAGTCGCGCTTCGTCTCACGCGGTGGGCTCAAGCTCGATGCTGCGCTCGCGCACTGCGGCATCGACGTGACCGGACTGCGCTGCCTTGACGTGGGGCAGAGCAGCGGTGGTTTCACCGACGGTCTGCTGCAGCGCGGCGCCGCGCAGGTGGTGGGCGTGGACGTGGGTCAAGGCCAGTTACATCCGCGGCTGCGCAGTGACCCGCGCGTGGTCTGCATGGAAAAGTGCAACGCGCGCGAGCTGACCGGGCAGCAACTGGTGGATGTCGGCGGCGAAGCTGCGGCCGCGCCGTTCGATCTGATCGTCGGCGACCTGTCGTTCATTTCGCATACGCAGGTCTGGCCCGCCATCGTGCCGCTGCTCAAACCCTCCGGCCACCTGCTGATGCTGGTCAAGCCGCAGTTCGAACTGCAGCCCGAGCACATCGGGAAAGGCGGTCTGGTCAAGGACGCGGCGAGCTACACGCTGGTGCAACAACGCATCGCGCAGGCCTGCGACGACAACGGCCTGCGCTTGCGGGACTATTTTGAAAGCGCCATCACCGGTGGTGATGGCAACCGGGAGTTCTTCGTATGGGCCTGCCCCTGAGTTTTGAGTTCTTTCCGCCCAAGACGCCCGAGGGCGCCGAGAAGCTGCGCGCCGTGCGCCAGGATCTGTACGCGCTGCAGCCCGAGTTCTGCTCGGTGACCTACGGCGCCGGTGGCTCCACACAGGACGGCACGCTGCAGACCGTGCAGGCCATCCTGGCCGAAGGTCAGCAGGGTGCTTCGCATTTCACCTGCGTCGGCGCCTCGCGCGAATCGGTGCGCGAGAAGCTGGCGCTGTTCAAGTCCATGGGCTTGCGCCGCCTGGTGGCGTTGCGCGGTGACCTGCCCAGCGGCTACGGCAGTATGGGCGAGTTCCGCTACGCGGCCGATCTGGTGGCCTTCATCCGCGCCGAGACGGGCGACCACTTCCACCTGGAGGTGGCGGCCTATCCCGAGATGCACCCGCAGGCCAAATCGCCCGAGGCCGACCTGCAAGCCTATGTGGCCAAGGTCAAGGCGGGCGCAAATTCGGCGATCACGCAGTTCTTTTTCAACACCGACGCGTACTTCCGTTTCGTGGACGACGCGCACAAGCTGGGCGCCGACGTGCCGGTGGTCCCGGGCATCATGCCCATCATCAATTCCAGCGGCCTGCTGCGCTTTGCCGAGAGCTGCGGTGCCGAGGTGCCGCGCTGGATCCGTCTGCGCCTGCAGGCGTTCGGCGACGACACCGAGTCCATCAAGGCCTTCGGCCTGGACGTGACCACCGACCTGTGTGACCAACTGCGCAACGCCGGTGTGCCGGCGCTGCACTTCTACACCATGAACCAGAGCGTGGCGACGCTGGAGATCGTCAAACGCCTGCAGTTGGGCTAAGGTGGCGGGCTGGCGCACAACAACAGGAGGATCGCCATGCCCAACTCGTCCCGTCGTCTGATCCGCAGCCGCCCGCGTCCGCGCACGGCGTCGGCCTTGCTGGCGTTTGCGCGGGCCGGTTGCGCCGTCCCCCACAAGGCGCCGGCCCCCGTGCAGGCGAGCACCGCTCCGCTGGCGCCGTCGCCCGCGTCGCAGGGCCAACCCGAGCCGGTGGTGGCGAGTGCTGCCGTGCACCCACGTGCACCTGCATCGCTCCCGCCGATCGCTCCGCTGGGCGAGCCGCTGGTGCTGATCGCGCCGCTCGATGGTGGAGAGGCCATCACCGCCGCCGATGCCCAACAGGCCGCGTCGGACGCCAAGTCCGGCAAGCCGCTGGCGCAGGGGCTGGCGTCCTGGTACGGCCCGGGCTTTCACGGTCGGCGCACGGCCAACGGCGAGCGCTACGACATGCACGCGCTGACCGCCGCCCACAAGACGCTGCCGTTCGGCACCAAGGTGCGGGTGCGCAGCGTGCACACCGGCAAGGAGGTGGTGGTGCGCATCAACGACCGCGGCCCCTACAGACACAGCCGCATCATCGACCTGAGCCTGGGCGCGATCAGTGCGCTGGGCCTGCGCCACCGCGGCGTGACCGAGGTGGTCTTGCTGCGAGAATGACCGCTGCTGCGCGGTGCTCACGGCGTGGCAACCCCAACACCCAGGAGACCCGGAAGATGAAAATCGAGTCCATCGCCGTGCACGGCGGTTACAGCCCGGACCCGACCACCAAGGCCGTGGCCGTGCCGATCTACCAGACCGTGGCCTACGAGTTCGACGACACGCAGCACGGTGCCGACCTGTTCGACCTCAAGGTCGCCGGCAACATCTACAGCCGCATCATGAATCCCACCAACGGCGTGCTCGAAGCGCGTCTGGCCGCGCTTGAAGGCGGCATCGGTGCGCTGGCC
>NZ_JBPCSJ010000146.1:0-2850 GCF_051007235.1 Hydrogenophaga sp.
TTCTCCCTACCCGGACGCCGCCCGGGTTGCCCCCCAAGACCGGCGCGCCGGTCCTCCGGACCGCGGCAGCGCCCGCGCGGGTGGATCTGGCGGTCCGGGCCCACGCACTGAACGGCCGGCCTCTGGTGGGCGCTTCGAGCGCTCCGCCCCCGCCGGTCGACCAGGGGCGCCCGGTCCGCGCCCGCGCACCGATGCGCCGCGCGACGCCGCCCCCCGCTTCCAGCCCGATGCACCGCGCCCGGCCCGCGCCCCGCGCGACCTGCGGCCCGACCTGGCCCGCGTCGGCAATGCCAACGGCGAGGTGCGGCTGAACAAGCGTATGGCCGATCTGGGGCTGTGCTCGCGCCGCGAGGCCGACGAATGGATCGCACGCGGCTGGGTGCTGGTCAACGGCCAGCCCGCCGTCATGGGCCAGCCGGTGCCGCCGGACGCGCAGGTGGAGGTGCTACCGCAGGCCCGCCACCAGCAGGCGGGGCAGGTCACCATCCTGCTGCACAAGCCGGTGGGTTATGTCAGCGGCCTGCCCGAAGACGGGCACGAAAGCGCGGCCGTGCTCATCAAGCCCCAGAGCCACTGGCGCGAAGACCGCGGCGGTCGCCGCTTCGAAGCGGTGCACACCCGCGGCCTGGCCCCCGCTGGCCGGCTGGACATCGATTCCACCGGCCTGCTCGTGCTCACGCAGGACGGGCGCGTCGCCCGCACCCTGATCGGCGAGGACTCCGGCGTGGAGAAGGAATACCTGGTGCGCGTGCACTGGGCGCCGAACGGCCCCAAGGGCGCGGGCGTGGTCACGCAGGACGTTCAGGCCGTGTTCCCGGCCGATCGTCTGGCTCTGCTGCGCCACGGCCTGAGCCTGGACGAGCAGCCCTTGAAGCCGGCGCAGGTGGACTGGCAGAACCCCGAGCAGCTGCGCTTCGTGCTCCGGGAGGGCAAGAAGCGCCAGATCCGCCGCATGTGCGAACAGGTCGGCCTGCATGTGGTCGGCCTCAAGCGCATCCGCATCGGCCGCGTGATGCTGGGCAATCTGCCCGTGGGGCAGTGGCGCTACCTGGGCGCGGACGAAGCGTTCTGACCCCTGGCCGGCTTTAGGGGTGCGCCCCCATCAGTGGCGCCGGGGGCCATCCACAATGGCCCATGACCGCCTCCACCCCTCCTGAACCGGCGAAGCGCCGCGCGCTGCGCCACCTCCGCCCGGCCGACCTGAAAGCCGCGGCGCAACTGGCGGCGACCGCCACCCACGGGGTCATCGACCTCACCGAAACCGTGCACCAGTCGGTGCGGCGCCGGCTCGGCCTGTCGGCGGGCGCGTCGCCCGATCGCACCGGCGGCCTGACCGGACAGGTCTACCAGGCGGTGCGCGGTGTGACCCGTCTGGTGACCAAGGGTTCGGACGCGGCGCTCGCGGCCGTGTTGCCGCTGCTGGGCGACCCGGGTGCATATCCCGAGGCCTCGCCCCAGCGCGAGGCGGTGCTGGCCGCGCTCAATGGCGTGCTGGGCGACCGGTTGCTGGCCATGGGCAACCCGCTGGCGCAGGGCATGGAACTGCGTGCGAATGGCCTGTCGCTCAACCTGAGCACCGGCGCGCTGCGGGCGCAACTGCCACAAGTCGGCCCGCACTTGCTGTTGCTGATCCACGGCCTGTGCATGAACGACGCGCAGTGGTGCCGCAACGACCACGACCATGGCTCGTTTCTGGCGCCGTTGCTGGGCGCCACGCCGGTCTACCTGCGCTACAACTCCGGCCTGCACACCTCGGTCAACGGCCGTGAGCTGGCGCAGTTGCTGGAGCGGCTGGCCGATGGGTGGCCGGTGCCGCTCGAACGCATCACGGTCATCGGCCACAGCATGGGCGGGCTGGTGGCGCGTTCGGCATTCGACATCGCTCAGAAGACGGGTCAGCGCTGGCCCGCGCTGCTGCAGGACCTCGTGTTTCTGGGCACGCCGCAGCACGGCGCGCCGCTGGAACGTGCCGGCCATGGTGCCGACTGGCTGCTCGCCTCCAACCCGTTCACCGCACCGTTCGCGCGGCTGGGGAAGATCCGCAGTGCCGGCATCACCGACCTGCGCCACGGCCATGTACAGGACGCCGACTGGCAGGGGCGCGACCGCTTCGCCTCGGGCGCCGACCACCGCCAGCCCCTGCCGCTGCCGGACGGCGTGCGCTGCTTTGCGGTGGCCGCCACCCTGGCCGGTCAGCGCAGCCGGCTGGCCGAGCGCCTGACCGGCGACGGGCTGGTGCCCCTGGACAGCGCCCTGGGCCGCCACGACGACCCCTCCCTGCGCCTGGAGGTGCCGCGCGAGCGCCAGCGCACCGTCTTCCGCACCGGGCACCTGGACCTGCTGTCCAGCCCGGTGGTGGCCGAGCAGTTGAAGGCCTGGCTCACCGCGCCGGCCCCTCTCGCCTGAAACGCAGGGCTTGAAAGCCGGGTCGGCGCCCATAATTGCGCCCTCGCGAGCGCCACCTGCCCTGTCGGGGCCGTGTGGCGATGCCCCCTTCCTTTTGCACACAGAACCCGTCATGAGCAAACAAACCCTGAACTTCCAGGCCGAAGTGGCCCAGCTGTTGCACCTGGTCACCCACTCGCTGTACTCCAACCAGGAAATCTTCCTGCGCGAGCTGATCTCCAACGCGTCCGACGCCTGCGACAAGCTGCGCTTCGAGGGCCTGAACAACGACGCGCTGTTCGAAGACGCGCCCAACCTGGAGGTGCGCGTGGCCTTCGACAAGGCCGCCCGCACCATCACCATCACCGACAACGGCATCGGCATGAGCCAGGCCGAGGCGGTGGAGCACCTGGGCACGATCGCCAAGAGCGGCACCAAGGACTTCATGGGCCGCCTCAGTGGCGA
>NZ_JBPCSJ010000147.1:0-2246 GCF_051007235.1 Hydrogenophaga sp.
GGTCTCGCCGGGGAAGCAGACGATGAAGTAGGTCGACAGCGAGATGTCGTGCCTTATGGCCTTGAGCTTGCGCACCGTGCTCTTGTATTCCATGGCGGTGTAGCCGCGCTTCATCGCCATCAGGATGCGGTCGCTGCCATGTTGCACCGGCAGGTGCAGGTGGCTCACCAGCTTGGGCACCTTGGCGTAGGTGTCGATCAGGCGCTGGGTGAACTCGTTGGGGTGGCTGGTGGTGTAGCGGATGCGCTCGATGCCCGGGATGTCGGCCACGTACTCGATCAGCATTGCAAAGTCGGCGATGTCTGACGTGCCGCCCATCGCGCCGCGGTAGGCGTTGACGTTCTGGCCCAGCAGCGTCACTTCCTTGACGCCCTGGTCGGCCAGGCCGGCGACCTCGACCAGCACGTCCTCGAACGGGCGGCTGACCTCTTCACCGCGGGTGTAGGGCACCACGCAGTAGCTGCAGTACTTGCTGCAGCCTTCCATGATGGACACGAAGGCCGAAGCACCCTCCACGCGCGCGGGCGGCAGGTGGTCGAACTTCTCGATCTCGGGGAAGCTGATGTCCACCTGCGGCTGGTTCAGCCGGTCGCGCGCCGTGAGCATCTCGGGCAGGCGGTGCAGCGTCTGCGGTCCGAACACCACGTCCACGTACGGCGCTCGCTTGATGATCTCGGCGCCTTCCTGGCTGGCCACGCAGCAGCCCACGCCGATCAGCACGCCCTTCTTTTTCAGGTGCTTGACGCGGCCGAGGTCGCTGAACACCTTCTCCTGCGCCTTCTCGCGCACCGAGCAGGTGTTGAACAGGATCAGGTCCGCCTCTTCGGGGTCCTGGGTTTTTTCGAAGCCCTCGGCGGCGCCGAGCACGTCGGCCATCTTGTCCGAGTCGTACTCGTTCATCTGGCAGCCGAAGGTTTTGATGAAGACTTTTTTCATGATGTGTCTACCCCCTGCGCCGCTGACGCGGCTTCCCCCTAAGAGGGGGACCGCACTGGCGGCCCGGCTAAGCCGGTTCCACGGCGCGCCTGGGCTTGGGGGCCTGTTGGGTTAGGGGTTATTCGCCGGCGCGTTTGCGCTTCAGGGCGGCTTCGGCTTCGGTCAGGATCCACACGTCGTGGACCATGCCGTGGTGTTCCACGGTGTAGTTCACCGTCAGTTCCTGGCCGACGATGGCGCCCGACATGACCAGCAGGTTGTTCGGGCCCTTGATGCGGGAACCTGGCGATAGCTGGGCCGCCTTGCCGTCCATGGTGATGACCGGGGGCTGGGTCACCACCAGGGTGCCGCGCAGGGCGTTGGCGGGGAAATTGCGCACCGGCGCGGTCTGGGCCAGCGCGGGCAGGGCGGTCAGCGCCAGGGCCGCGAGGGCCAGGCGCCGGGGCAATGAAAAGGTCGTGGTGCAGCGGTTCATGGTGTAGATCCAGAGGCTGTGGAGCGGCATCTTTTGCGGATGCTGCGGGGTGGCGGATTGTCGCATGGCCCGGCACAGGCCCGGGTCTTTGGGCGGGCGCGGATACTCGCGCCTCTGCCCGCTCCACGCCATGAGTTACCGCATCGTCTGGTTCAAGCGCGACCTGCGCCTGCACGACCACGCCCCGCTGGTCGAGGCGGCGCGCGCCGGGCCGGTGCTGTGCCTGTACGTCGTCGAGCCTGATCTGTGGGCGCAGCCCGACGCCTCGGCCCGGCAATGGGGCTTTGTGCGCGAGAGCCTGCGTGACCTGCGCCGCGCGCTGGCCGAACGAGGGGCGCGCCTCCATGTCGTGGTGGGCGACGTGGTCGCAGTGCTGAATCGACTGCACGCGCTGCAACCTTTCGAGGCGCTGCACGCCCATGAAGAAACCGGCAACGGCTGGACCTACGAGCGCGACCGCGCGGTGGCCCGCTGGTGCCGCGCGCACGGGGTGGCCTGGCGCGAATGGCCGCAGAACGGCGTGGTGCGCGGCCTGCGCGAGCGCGATGGCTGGCAGACGCGGCGCGATGCCTTCATGGCCGGGCCGGTGGCCGAGGCGCCGCCGGACTGGATCAACGTGGACCTGCCCTGGGACGAACCGCCGCCGCGCGACGCACTCGCGGCCGTGCTGACCGATGTCGACGCGCCGCAGCGCCAGCGCGGTGGCCGCACCGAGGGCCTGCGCGCGCTGCAGCGCTTCCTGGCCGGTGGCGGCGCCGACTACCGGCGGGGCATGTCTTCCCCGCTGACCGCGCCAGATGCGTGCTCGCGCCTCTCGCCCCACCTGGCCTGGGGC
>NZ_JBPCSJ010000148.1:0-2338 GCF_051007235.1 Hydrogenophaga sp.
GGCCTGCACCGTGCCCGCCATCTGGCTGATGGGCTACGCCACCCAGTACTGGCACTTCCTCACCATCGGCCTGTTCGTCGGCCTGGCGGGCGGCTCGTTCTCGGTCGGCACGCCCTACGTCGCACGCTGGTTCCCCAAGAGCCGCCAGGGCATGGCCATGGGTGTGTACGGCGCGGGCAACTCGGGCTCGGCGGTCAACAAGTTCGTCGCGCCGGTGCTGCTGGTGGCTTTCGGCTGGACCATGGTGCCGCAGGTGTACGCGGCCATCATGCTCGGCACCCTGGTGCTGTTCTGGCTGTTCAGCCACAGCGACCCGGCCCACCTGGTGCCCAGCCACGTCAAGTTCAGCGACCAGCTCCAGGCGCTGAAAGACCCCAAGGTCATCAAGTACTGCCAGTACTACAGCATCGTGTTCGGCGGCTACGTGGCGCTGGCGCTGTGGATGGTGCAGTACTACGTGGGCGAGTTCGGCCTGGACATCCGCGTGGCCGCGCTGCTGGCCGCCTGCTTCTCGCTGCCGGGCGGCGTGCTGCGCGCCATCGGCGGCGTGCTGTCCGACAAGTACGGCGCCCACAAGGTCACCTGGTGGGTGATGTGGGTGAGCTGGATCTGCCTGTTCCTGCTGAGCTACCCGCAGACCGACTTCACCGTGATGACCGTCAATGGCCCCAGCACCTTCCACATCGGCCTGAACGTCTACGTCTTCACCACGCTGATGGCCGTGCTCGGCGTGGCCTTTGCCTTCGGCAAGGCCAGCGTCTTCAAGTACATCAGCGACGACTACCCCCAGAACATCGGCGCCATCAGCGGCATCGTCGGCCTGGCCGGCGGCATGGGCGGTTTCATCCTGCCCATCCTGTTCGGCGTGCTGATGGACCTGACCGGCATCCGCTCCAGCGCTTTCATGCTGATGTACGGCGTGGTCTGGGTCTCGCTGATCTGGATGTACTGGACCGAAGTCCGCGGGACCGAGGTCATGGGCGGCAACGCCAAGTCTTTCTCCCTTCAGAACTGATCACGACGGTCAGCACTTCCCATGAACACCAACGCACACTCCGGCGCCGACGTCCAGGACTGGCGCCCCGAAGACGAGCGCTTCTGGGCCACCACCGGCAGCCGCATCGCCTACCGCAACCTCTGGATCTCGGTGCCCGCCCTGCTGTGCGGCTTCGCGGTCTGGGGCATGTGGGGGATCATCACCGTGCAGATGCTCAACCTGGGTTTCCCCTTCACCCAGGCCGAGCTGTTCACGCTCACCGCCATCTCCGGCATCTCCGGCGCCACCATGCGCATCCCGGCGTCCTTCCTGGTGCGCCTGGCCGGTGGCCGCAACACCATCTTCCTGACCACCGCCATGCTGCTGGCCCCGGCGCTGGGCACCGGCATCGCGCTGCAGCACAAGGACTGGCCGCTGTGGGCCTTCCAGCTCATGGCGCTGTGGTCGGGCGTGGGTGGCGGCAACTTCGCCAGCTCGATGTCCAACATCAGCACCTTCTTCCCCAAGCGGCTGCAGGGCACGGCGCTGGGCCTGAATGCCGGCCTGGGCAACTTCGGCGTGACGACCATGCAGATCGTCATCCCGCTGGTGATGACGCTGCCGCTGCTGGGCGCCTTTGGTGGTGAGTCGATGACGCTGGTGAAGGACAGCGGCTGGATCTTCGGCAAGATCGCCGCCGGCACGCCCACCTGGATCCAGAACGCGGGCTTTGCCTGGGTGCTCTCGCTGGTGCCGCTGTCCATCCTGGCCTGGTTCGGCATGAACAACCTCAAGACGGTGTCGCCCGACGCGGGCAACCCCATCGTCGCGTTCGCCAAGGTCACCTACCTCTACACCCTGGCCTTCATCCCGGCCATCTTCATGCTCTACCTGTACCTGCCGGCCCCCACCGGTCTGGGCATCCTGAACATGTGGGTCGCGATCCCGCTGGACATCGTCCTCGCGCTGCTGATGATGAAGCTGGCCGCCTTCGGCCCCATGAAAGAGGGCGTGAGCAAGCAGTTCGCCATCTTCCGCAACAAGCACACCTGGTCGCTGACTGCGCTGTACATCGTCACCTTCGGTTCCTTCATCGGCTTCTCGATGGTGCTGCCGCTGGCCATCACGGTGATCTTCGGCTTCCAGCACATCCCCGACTCCGCCGGCGTCCTGCAGCACACGCTGAAGAACCCCAACGCCCCCTCGGCCCTGACCTACGCCTGGATCGGCCCCTTCGTCGGCGCCGCGGTGCGCCCCCTGGGCGGCTGGATCAGCGACAAGGTCGGCGGCTCCATCGTCACCCAGGTCATCTCGGCCGTGATGGTGGCTGCGTCGGTTGCGGTGGGCTACGTGATGATGCAG
>NZ_JBPCSJ010000149.1:0-8325 GCF_051007235.1 Hydrogenophaga sp.
GCCAGGAACTTCCCATCGATGTGGACAGGCAGTTCAGGCAGCAACGCTCGCGCCACTGGTGACAGCTCCATTTGCCCACGTTTGGGCTGCACGATCAGCCCAGCCTGCTTCAAATACGTCTTCGCCCAACCCACCCGGTTGCGAAACAAAGGGTACTGTCCCGAAGGCAAGAGAACTGTGCGCTCTTCAGGTGATAGTTGAAATTCGTCGGCGAGATGACCAACCGCTTCACCCAGTGACATCAAGCCGTTGCTGCCAAGCAGCCTCAGCAACGGGGCCATCAGCGTTTCATAGTCAGGAATCGCCAACTCTTTTCTCCGCAAAACAAAAAGGGCGCCGAATCCAGCGCCCTTTCATTCTGCCGCAGGCCTTGTGCCGGCCCGGGTGGATCAGCCCTGCTTGACCGCGTCCGGATTGCGCAGGCGGATGTGCAGTTCGCGCAGCTGCTTCTCGTCCACCGGGCTCGGAGCCTGTGTCAGCAGGCACTGGGCGCGCTGGGTCTTGGGGAAGGCGATCACGTCGCGGATCGACTCGGCGCCGGTCATCAGCGTGACGATGCGGTCCAGTCCGAAAGCCAGGCCGCCGTGCGGGGGCGCGCCGTACTGCAGCGCGTCCAGCAGGAAGCCGAACTTGAGCTGGGCTTCTTCGGGCGTGATCTTGAGCGCATCGAACACCTTCTGCTGCACGGCCGCGGTGTGGATACGGACCGAGCCGCCACCGATTTCCCAACCGTTGAGCACCATGTCGTAACCCTTGGCGATGCACTTCTCGGGCGCGGTGACCATCCAGTCTTCGTGCCCGTCCTTGGGCGCCGTGAAGGGGTGGTGCACGGCGGTCCAGCGGTCGGCTTCTTCGTCGTGCTCGAACATCGGGAAGTCCACCACCCACATCGGGGCCCAGCGGTCTTCGAACAGGCCGTTTTTCTTGCCCAGCGCGCTGTGACCGATCTTCAAGCGCAGCGCGCCGATGTCGTCGTTGACGATCTTGTCCTTGTCGGCGCCGAAGAACAGGATGTCGCCGTCCTGCGCACCGGTGCGGGCCAGGATCTCGGCAATCGCCTTGTCGTGCAGGTTCTTGACGATGGGCGACTGCAGGCCGTCCTTGCCCTTGGCCAGTTCGTTGACCTTGATCCACGCCAGGCCCTTGGCGCCGTAGATCTTGACGAACTCGGTGTAGGCGTCGATCTCGCTGCGCGGCATTTCGGCACCGCCGCGCACGCACAGCGCGACCACACGGCCGCCCTTCATCTGCGCCGGCGCGCTGAAGACCTTGAAGTCCACGTCGGCCATCACGTCGGTGAGTTCGGTGAACTCCATCTTCACGCGCAGGTCGGGCTTGTCAGAGCCGAAGCGGTGCATGGCTTCGCCGTAGGCCATGATGGGGAACTCGCCCAGGTCCACGCCCAGCGTGTTCTGGAACACCGTCTTGATCATGCCCTGGAACATCGCGCGGATGTCTTCCTCGGTCAGGAACGAGGTCTCGATATCGATCTGGGTGAACTCGGGCTGGCGATCGGCGCGCAGGTCTTCGTCACGGAAGCACTTGGTGATCTGGTAGTAGCGGTCGTAGCCGGCCACCATCAGCAGCTGCTTGAACAGCTGAGGCGACTGCGGCAGCGCGAAGAACTGGCCGTCGTGCACGCGGCTGGGCACCAGGTAGTCGCGCGCGCCTTCGGGCGTGCTCTTGGTCAACATCGGCGTTTCGATGTCGATGAAGCCGTTGGCGTCGAGGAACTTGCGCACTTCCATCGCCACGCGGTAGCGCAGCATCAGGTTGTTTTGCATGTAGGGGCGGCGCAGGTCCAGAACGCGGTGCGTCAGGCGTGTGGTTTCGCTCAGGTTGTCGTCGTCCAGCTGGAACGGCGGCGTGACCGAGGCGTTGAGCACCTTGAGTTCGTGGCACAGCACTTCGATCTGGCCGCTCTTGAGCTTGTCGTTGGTGGTGCCGGCCGGGCGGGCGCGCACCAGGCCGGTGACCTGCACGCAAAACTCGTTGCGCACGTCTTCGGCGGTCTTGAACATCTCGGCACGGTCGGGGTCGCAAACGACCTGCACATAGCCTTCGCGGTCGCGCAGGTCGATGAAGATCACGCCACCGTGGTCGCGGCGGCGGTTGACCCAGCCGCAGAGTTGCACGGTTTGGCCCAGCAGGGCTTCGGTCACCAGACCGCAATAGTGGGAGCGCATGGCCATATCGGTTCTTCTTTCAGCAGGTTCGCCACCCCGGGGTGGCGGGGGGAATCATCAGGAAATCGCAGGGGCCGCCGGGGCAACCGCCTTGAGGTTGGGGTTCTTCGGACCACCGGGCACGATCACGCCCATGGACACGATGTAGGTGAGCGCCTCGTCCACCGTCATCTGCAGCTCGACGCAATCGCGCTGGCGCACCATGACGAAGTAACCCCCGGTGGGGTTGGGCGTGGTCGGCACAAAGACGCTGAGGAAGCTGTCGTGCTCGCCGCTGGCCACCGGCTGGGCCTGCAGGTGCTGCAGCACTTCGCCGCCCGGCGTGCCGGTCTGGAAGCCGATGGTCCACATGCCGGCGTGCGGCCACTGCACCAGCACCGCCTTGCGGAAGGCGTTGCCCTTCTCGGAAAACAGCGTGTCGGAAATCTGCTTGACGCCCGAGTAGATGGAGCGCACGACGGGGATGCGGTGCAGCAGCGCGTGCCACCAGTTCACCAGCCGGTTGCCGATGATGTTGGACGCCAGCGCGCCGATGGACAGCACGACCACGAGCGCAAAGATCACGCCCAGGCCCGGCACGTGGAAGCCGAACAGCTGGTCCGGCTGCCAGGCGCCCGGCAGGATGCGCAGGGTCTGGTCCAGCGTGGAGACCACCCAGTCCAGCACCCAGAGGGTGATGATCAGCGGCACCAGCACCAGCAGGCCGGCCAGCAGCCATTTGCGCAACGCGGCCATGCGGTCCTTGGTCATCAATGGCAGGCGCAGGAACCGCCGCAGGACGTGGCCGCCGGGGCGGCGCTGGCGGTGTCAGCAGGCTTGGATTCGGTGCTCGCAGCGGCATCGCCGGTCGAGGCAGCGGCCGTGGAGCCCGCAGCACCGCCAGAACCACCCTTGAAGTCGGTCGCGTACCAGCCCGAACCCTTGAGCTGGAAGCCGGCGGCCGTCAGCTGCTTGTGGAACGTGGCGGCACCGCAGGCCGGGCAGTCGGTCAGCGGAGCGTCGGAGATTTTCTGCAGAACGTCCTTGGCATGGCCGCAGGACTCGCACTTGTAGGCATAGATCGGCATGGCGTGAACGGTGGAATGGTCCGGCAACCCTGCCACAACACGTTCAGAAGGCACCGTGGCGGTGCAGGAACGGGCGGGCGCCGGCAAGTTGAACAAAGCCCGTCATTATAGGTGGGGGCACCCTGGAGGACCTTCAAGAGCGGGCCAGCGGCCCGCCCTTCACCACAGGCGGATGCGCAGCAGCAGCTGGGTGACGATCAGCCCCAGCACGAAGCCGATGCCCCCGTAGATGATGTTTTGCAGCAGCCGGTTGGTGCGGCGCTGCTCGGTCATCAAGGCATCGATTTCGCGGCGCAGGTCGTTCGGCCGGTGCTGCAGGTAATCCTGCAGCAGGCGCGGCAGGGCCGGCAGCAGCTTGGCGTACTGGGGTGCCTCGGCCTTGAGCTGCTGGAGCAGCTTTTGCGGGCCCACCTGCTCCAGCATCCATTTCTCCAGGAAAGGCTTGGCGGTGTTCCACAGGTCCAGCTCCGGGTCCAGGTCGCGACCCAGGCCTTCGATGTTGAGCAGGGTTTTCTGCAACAGCACCAGCTGGGGCTGGATTTCCACATGGAAGCGGCGCGAGGTCTGGAACAGGCGCATCAGCACCAAACCCAGCGAGATTTCCTTGAGCGGACGGTCGAAGTAAGGCTCGCACACCGCGCGAATGGCCGATTCCAGCTCGTCCACCCGGGTCTCGGGCGGCACCCAGCCGCTTTCAATGTGCAGCTCGGCCACGCGCTTGTAGTCGCGCCGGAAGAAGGCTGTGAAGTTCTGCGCCAGGTATTCCTTGTCGAACTCGGTCAGCGTGCCGACGATGCCGAAATCGAGCGAAATGTAGCGGCCGAAGGTGGCCGGGTCGACGCTGACCTGGATATTGCCCGGGTGCATGTCGGCGTGGAAGAAGCCGTCACGGAACACCTGGGTAAAAAAGATGGTCACGCCGTCGCGCGCCAGCTTGGGGATGTCGACCCCGAGTCGGCGCAACTCGTCCACCCGGTTGATGGGCAGGCCGTGCATGCGCTCCATGACCATCACCTCGGTGTGGCAGTAGTCCCAGAGCATTTCCGGGATCAGCACCAGGTCCAGGCCCTGCATGTTGCGGCGCAGCTGGGCGGCGTTGGAGGCTTCGCGCAGCAGGTCCAGTTCATCGTGCAGGTACTTGTCGAACTCGGCCACCACCTCGCGCGGCTTGAGGCGTTTGCCGTCGGCCGAGAGCGTCTCGACCCAGCCGGCCATCATGCGCATCAGGCTGAGGTCTTTTTCAATGACCGGCAGCATGTTGGGCCGCAGCACCTTGACCGCCACCTCGCGGCCGCCGTGCCGGCCGTCGCGCAGGGTGGCGAAGTGCACCTGGGCGATGGACGCGCTGGCCACCGGCTTCTGGTCGAAGTGGCTGAAAACCGCGTCCAGCGGCTTGCCGAAGGCGCGCTCGATCGTGGCGACCGCGATGGCGCTGTCGAACGGCGGCACACGGTCCTGCAGGCGCGCGAGTTCGTCGGCAATGTCGGGTGGCAACAGGTCGCGCCGGGTCGAGAGCACCTGGCCGAACTTGACGAAGATCGGGCCCAGCTGCTCCAGCGCCTCGCGCAGACGCTGGCCGCGCGGGGTGTCCAGGTTGCGACCGATGGAAACGATGCGCGTGAGCAGGCGCAGCCCCGGGTGCTGGAAGCTGGAGAGCACCAGCTCGTCCAGCCCATGGCGCAACACCACCCAGAGGATGAAGACGCCGCGCAGCAGGCGCCTCATGTGGCGCTTCCGCTGCGGTCCGGGGTGGCGGCCGGCGTGGGCCGTGCAAAACCTGCGGGGGCACGCCCCGCGAACGATTTGACCGCCTGCGAAGCCGCACCGGCCATCCGCACCAGGGTGTGTGCCGCGGCGTCGCCCACGATGCGCGAGAGGTCTTCCTCCACATCCCAGCGCACGTTGTCCACCAGCCATGCCACCTCGGCCGCCAGTTGCACGTCGCCCTGGATGTCCACACCCGGCTTGTCACCCGACAAGACGGTTTGCGCCAGGCTCAGCGGCGAGGTCTGGGTCAGCGTCACGGTGAGGTCGGGCACGGCGCCGGCGGCCGGGCGCTCCAGCAGGCCGGCAGCGGTGGCGGCCAGGGTGAGGTGCACCTCGCCCCACTGGACCTTCACCGGCTTGCCCTTCTGGCGCCTGAGGCGCTCCTGCGCCTGCGGCTCCTGCATCAGCACATGGTTGAGGAACAGCACCACGCGGTTCTGCAGCTCATCGACCATCCACTCGGGCGGCCGGAGGCCGCCGAGCACGGACTGGAGAAAACCAAAAGGATGGGCGTTGCCGCCAGACGAAGAGGTGGGGGGTGCGGTGTTCATGACCCCCCGATTTTGACGGATTGCGCCGGGTCATCTGCCAGCGCAGGGGTATGCGCTTCCTGCCGGCCCGTGTGCGGCCCTGCCCGGCCAGCGGCGGGGCAGGGCCCTGCGGCTTACTGCAGGGCCTGCACGCCGGCCACCAGCCAGCCGCCGCCACCCGCCTTGGCGCGGGCAATGCTCCAGATTTCGCGGAATGGGTTGGGGCCGGCAGAACCGTCCTCGCGCACCATGCCGGAAAACTCGACGCTGGCCATGTGGCCCTCGCCCAGGTCTTCGATGCCGAGCAGCCGGGCCTCGATCATGACCACGTCGGTCTTGTTGGGCTGGCCGCCCGACTGGCGCTCGCGCTCGACCAGCTGTCCCTGGATCTGTTCGAGCATGTCGTCGGTCATCATGGCGCGCAGGCTGGGGATGTCGGCGCGGTCCCACGCGTCCTGCAGGCTGACGAAGTTGGCCTTGGACGAACGCAGGAAGGCGTCCACATCAAAACCGTCGGGCACGCTCGGCGGCGCCGATCCGCCGAAGGCCTGGCCTGCCGGGGGCTCGTCGTAGGTGGACTCCCAGGGCCGGGCCGAGGCGTCGTTGCCCACGTTCTTGGGGCTGTAGCCGCGCGGGGTGGCCGGGTCCAGCTGTGACTGCCCGGTGGCCATGAAGGCGTGTGCGCCACGCGGCCGTACCACAGCCCCACGGGACGAGGCCAGCATGCGGGCGATCACGACCGCCGCCACCACCAACACCGCCCCACCCAGAATCAGCACCCAAGCGTTCATGTTTTTTCTTCCCTGACAGGCCACCCGGGTTCAGGCGGCGACTAACACTTGATGCCCAGGTGCAAGGCCACGACGCCCGCACTCAGGTTGTGAACGTCCACGTGGCCGAAACCCGCCGACTTCATCAGTTGCCGCAACTCTTCCTGGCCAGGGTGCATGCGGATGGACTCCGCCAGGTAGCGGTAACTGTGGGCGTCGCCGGCCACCAGCTGGCCCAGTTTCGGCAACACGTTGAACGAATACCAGTCATACGCTTTTTCCAGCGGTTTGGCGACGCGGGAAAACTCCAAGACCAGCAGTTTGCCCCCCGGTTTGAGGACGCGCCGCATTTCGGCCAGCGCCTGGTCCTTGTGCGTCATGTTGCGCTGCCCAAAGGCGACGGAAACGATGTCGAAGCTGTTGTCGGCAAACGGCAGCTTCTCGGCGTCGCACACCATGGTGGGCAGCACCAGCCCCTCGTCCAGCAGGCGGTTGCGGCCTTCGCGCAGCATGGCTTCGTTGATGTCGGTGTGCACCACGCGGCCCGTGAGGCCCACGCGCTGCGCAAAGGCCCGGGACAGGTCACCCGTGCCACCGGCGATGTCCAGCACCTGCTGGCCGGGCTGCGGGTTGGCCAGGGTGATGGTGTAGCGCTTCCAGACGCGGTGCAGGCCGGCCGACATGAGGTCGTTCATCACGTCGTACTTGGGCGCGACCGAATCGAACACGCTGCGCACGTGCTTCGCCTTTTCCTGCTCGTCTACGGTCTGGAAGCCAAAGTGGGTGGTGGCCATGAAGGTGTCTCCGTCGGGGTCAGTGGCTGCCGCAGGCGTGGCCGCCTTTTTCAGGCATGGGCGCATCGCGATCGACCCCGGCGGCCTGGAGCCGCTGGAGGTAATCGTTCCACAGTTCGGCTTGCTGCGATCCGAGGAAATACAGGTAATCCCAGGCGTAGATGCCGGAATCGTGTCCATCGGAGAAGGTGGGCTGCACCGCGTAGTTGCCCACCGACTCCAGCGCCACGATGCTCACATCCCGCTTGCCGGTCTGCAGGGTTTCCTGCCCCGGGCCGTGACCTTGCACCTCGGCCGAAGGCGAGTACACGCGCATCAGCTCGAAGGGGATGCGAAACGATTTGCCGTCGGAAAAGGCGATCTCCAGCACCTTCGAAGCGCTGTGCACCGTGATGTCCTGCGGTGTCGGGGTGTCTTTGTTCAGTCCTGCCATGAGGGCTCCAGAAAGTTCAGACCAGCACGCGTTCGATGCCGCCCTGGTTCGCTTTGGCGACGTACTCGGGCAGCCAGTCCTTGCCCAGGATCTGGTTGGCCATCTCCACCACGATGTAATCGGCTTCCAGCAGGCCGTTCTGCAGGTCGTCGCCGTAGCGCGACAGGCCCTGCAGGCAACTCGGGCAGGAGGTCAGCATCTTGATGTTGGCCTGCTCGCCCACGATGCCGGCGGCGCGCAGCTGCGCCTCACCCTTCTTGATTTCCTCTTCCTTTCGGAAGCGGATCTGGGTCGAGATGTCGGGCCGGGTCACGCCCAGCGTGCCACTTTCGCCACAGCAGCGTTTGCTCTCGATCACGTTGTCGCCCACCAGGGCCTTGACCGTCTTCATCGGGTCCTGCAGCTTCATCGGCGTGTGGCAGGGGTCGTGGTAGAGGTAACCGCCCTGCCCGGCCGGCAGCGTGATGCCCTTTTCCAGCAGGTATTCGTGGATGTCGATGATCCGGCAGCCGGGGAAGATCTCCTCGAACTTGTAGCCCTGCAGCTGGTCGTAGCAGGTGCCGCACGACACCACCACCGTCTTGATGTCCAGGTAGTTCAGCGTGTTGGCCACGCGGTGGAACAGCACCCGGTTGTCGGTGATCATTTTCTCGGCCTTGTCGAACTGGCCTGAGCCGCGCTGCGGATAGCCGCAGCACAGGTAGCCCGGCGGCAGCACCGTCTGCACGCCGGCGTGCCACAGCATGGCCTGGGGGGCGAGACCCACCTGGCTGAACAG
>NZ_JBPCSJ010000150.1:0-2552 GCF_051007235.1 Hydrogenophaga sp.
GGTGGCAGCGCGGTCTGGCCGGGGGCGCTGGCGGCGGCCAGGCGTTCCAGGGTGGACGGTGGCAGCGCGTAGGTGAACACGCCCGGGTCGCTCGCTTGCCCGTCGGCGGCGGTGAGGCTGCCGCGGGTGGCCACGGCCAGGCGCCCGGCCTCGACAAAGCCCATCGTGTGAGGGAAGCGCGGGCCTTCCAGCGCCAGCGGCAGGGACAGCCGGCCGTCGGACAGCAGCAGGCGCACCCGCGCACCGCCCGCACTGCGCAGCAGGCTCATCACCACCAGCGGGCCCTGCCGGTGGCAGGCCAGGGCCACGGCTTTTTCGCCGGGTGGCAGCTGGCCAGCCAGGGCTTGCCACCGGGGTGGGTCGGGGTTGGGCTGATGGGCTTCAAACCGGGCATCGTGTTCGCGCCCCACCCACAGCGGTGCCTGGCCCTGGGGCAGGCCGCGCAGGCGTGCCAGCCGCCCCTGGTCCACGTCGAGCGCCCAGACGCCGCCGCCCGGCGCGCTGGCCAGGCGGTGCAGCTGGAAGCCGGCCGGCGCGGCCAATCGTGTGAGTTCAAACCGGCCACGCAGGTCCACCAGCCACAGGGCGCCGTTGGCCGCGAGGTAGAGCACGTCGTCGTCGCCCACGGTCATGTCGCTGACCGGCTGCGCCTCGGGCGGCAGCTCGAAGGCGCGCGGCGCCAGGCCGTGCTGCGCCGCCAGGTGCGAGGTGGAGACGATCTGTGCGCCGTCCCAGTGCACGTGGTTGCCCAGCGCGTCCACTGCCATGGCCGGCTGCAACACCACCTCGTCAACGCGGGTGGCGGTTTCCTGCAGGGTGCCGGCGGGTGCGCGGCTGGCCAGGCGCGTGCCGGTGATGCGGTGGTGCAGCGTCGGCTCCACCCCCACGGCGCGCGCACCGTCGGCCTGCGGCACGCGCCAGGGCTGCAGGCCGCCCGTGTCGTGCGACAGACCGAAGGAGCGCAGGCCGTTGATGTCCATGGCCGTCAGCAGAGCGTGGGCACCACTGGCAGCGCCAGTGCGGGCGCCTTGCCAGGGGATGCGGGGTCGTCGAACGGTGAGGTGACCGAGGCCGGGGCGTCCACCCCTTCCACCACGACCACGGCGCTGAGTTCGGGCAGTTGCCAGGCTTCCAGCGTGAGCGTGGTCACCGCTTTGCCGGCACCCGGCAGCTCGGTGTAGACGCCGTCCCGCGCTTCGAACAGGCGCACCGGCGAGACGCCGGCCACACCGGGAGTGCGGGCCACCACCACCTCCAGTTCGCGGTCGGTCAGCGGGCGGCCCAGCGGGTAGCCGCCGTCGGTGCTGTCGCTGTCGGGCCAGGGGCCGTCCACGCCGGCCAGGCCCAGGGGCAGCGGCCACAGGTGGGTGCGCAGCGCCTGGCGCACGTCGCTCATCACCTGTTCGCGCGCAAAGCCGTCGGCCACCTGCACCGCCACCGTCACGCCGATGGGGCGGTACTCGCAGCCGATGACGTACAGCTCGGTGGCCAGCGGGCGCCGTTCGTTGAGGAAGGCGTGCACCGCTTCGAGCAACGGCCGGTCGGCCCGCGGGCAGGGGGCGGCTCGGTCCGCGCTGGTGCGCTGGGGCAGCACCATGACCGACACCGCACCGGGCACGGCGGCGTTGCGTTCGTGCGGCTTGAAGCGCGGCAGCACCGCCACGCGGCCCACCGCCGTGCCCGGGGCCTCGCGCGCCAGGGCGCGGTAGTCGTCGGCCGTCACGGCGCGGTCGCGGTGCTGAAAGTGCGCGGGGATGCGGCGCTCGGCGGCGTCCAGCGTCTCGGCGTCGGCGCCGCCCTGCAGGGCCAGCGGCTGCAGCACGCTGATGGCCGGGCTGGGCTTGGCCAGGGCGCCGGTGACGGGGTCGGCCACGCGGTCGACCGCGCCCAGCAGCCCGGGGGCCAGGTTGCCCGCGGCGCCGCCGCCCACGCGCAGCCCGTCCACCACGATGCGGCTGCCGGTGCTGGGCACGCGGCCCTGCACGCCGTTGCCAAAGCCCACGGTGCCAGCCTCCACGTCCAGCTGCACCGCGCGGTCCAGCGGGCCGCAACGGCCCAGGTCGTCCACCGCGGGCCAGACGGCGCTGCCGCTGATGCTGTCGTGCACGATGACCTGCAGCGTTGCCGGGTCGGCGCTGCCCAGGGCGCTGATGCCCAGGCCGTACTGCTGGTCGGAACCGCCGTCCGACACGCCAATGGCGCGCGCCGGCAGGGCCTGGCGCTGCTCCACCGCCACCGCGTTGATACCGGCCCAGGCCAGCCGCAGGCTGGTGGTGGCGGTGTGACCGGGTGGCAGGCGCAGGCGCAGCCAGGTCACCAGGCGCTCGGCCTCGGCCTCGTTTTCCAGCCGCGGTGGCGCGTCGCCCACACCGGCCATGAGGTTCAGCCGCGGGTCGTTGGCCGGGGCGCCGATGCTGGCCAGGCTGGGCAGGGCCAGGCGCAGCACGCCGGCCTGGCGCAGGCCGTGGGTGCCGTCTTCCAGCACGTCCAGCGCCAGCATGTCGGGCACCTCGGGCGTGCGGGCGTCGCTGCCGGTGCTCATGTCCCAGCGC
>NZ_JBPCSJ010000151.1:0-8923 GCF_051007235.1 Hydrogenophaga sp.
CCACGTAGAGCGACTCGATCTCCATGCGCACGTCCACGAACAGCGGCGGCTCCAGGCCCTGGGCGGCGCGTTGCGCGGTCTGGTCTTGCAGCCAGGCCCAGGCTTCGGTCGGGAGCATGTGTTTCATGGGGCCGTATTGTCGGGGATGCGCCCGCCGCCACCCGGCGCGGCGGGGTGTGCCGCGTGGCCCGCGGTGGCGCAGGCGCGGGCGACCAAGCCCTCACCGGCCGGGTGCCGTGGCCCGGCTTCCTACAATCGCGGGATCATGAAAACGCCCGCCTACACCCGCGCCCAGGCGCTCCCCCAGATCCTGTCCCAACGCATCGCCGTCCTTGACGGCGCCATGGGCACCATGATCCAGCGCTTCAAGCTCGGCGAAGAACAGTACCGCGGTGAGCGCTTCAAGGACTTCCACAAAGACGTCAAAGGCAACAACGAGCTGCTGAGCCTGACCCGCCCGGACGTGATCCGCGACATCCACGAGGGCTACCTCGCGGCCGGCGCCGACCTGATCGAGACCAACACCTTCGGCGCCACCACCATCGCGCAGGAGGACTACGACATGGCCCACCTGGCGCGCGAGATGAACCTCGCCTCCGCCCGGCTGGCGCGCGAAGCCTGCGACAAGTACAGCACGCCCGACAAGCCGCGCTTCGTCGCCGGCGCCCTGGGCCCCACACCCAAAACCGCCAGCATCAGCCCCGATGTGAACGACGCCGGCGCCCGCAACGTCACCTTCGAGCAACTGCGAGCCGCGTACTACGAGCAGGTTGAAGCCCTGGTCGAAGGCGGGTCCGACGTGCTGCTGGTCGAAACCATCTTCGACACCCTCAACGCCAAGGCCGCGCTGTTCGCCATCGACGAGTTCTTTGAAAAGAGCGGCGAACGCCTGCCGGTCATCATCAGCGGCACCGTGACCGACGCCTCCGGCCGCATCCTGAGCGGCCAGACCGTCACCGCCTTCTGGGCCAGCGTGCGCCACATCCAGCCGCTGGCCGTGGGCCTGAACTGCGCGCTGGGCGCCACGCTGATGCGCCCCTACATCCAGGAACTGGCCAAGGTCGCGGGCGACACCTTCATCAGCTGCTACCCCAACGCCGGCCTGCCCAACCCCATGAGCGACACCGGATTTGACGAGACGCCGGATGTCACCAGCCGCTTGCTGCGCGAGTTCGCGGCCGAAGGCCTGGTCAACATCGTGGGTGGCTGCTGCGGCACCACGCCGCAGCACATCGGCGCCATCCACGACGCGGTGGCGAACAAGGCGCCGCGGGCGGTGTTTTACAAAGAAGCGGCCTGAGGTCGGCCGGGCTGACCCCTGTAGGCCACTGAAAACCAGACGCGCACTGGCCGGCGCGCCATGCCGCCCAGCCGCTTGAAGAGGCCTAGCGGCCTGTGGCCTGTCGCGACGTTTCGACGCCTGACCTTGCTTGCCCCTTCAGACTCTCCGCCGCAGAATGTGAGCGGCCACCCGGGGTGCGGGTTCGGCTGGAACAGGGGGCAGGACATGCGATTCGAACGGACAGGGTGTGTGGCCGTGGTGTGCGCGGCGGTGTGCACCGTGGCGGTGGCGGCCGACGCGCGCGAGCGTGGCTTCATCCGCCAGGGCATGCACGAGGCGGAGGTGCTGCTGCGCGTCGGCAAACCCGACCACGAGGCCTTCGTCCGGAACGTGCGCGGGCAGCCGGAAGAAAAGACCTGGGCCTATTTCCCCCATCCGCGGGACCCGCAGACGCTCACCGTCGTCACGTTGCGGGCGGGCGTGGTGTCCGCCGTCGAGCGCAAGATCGTCCGTTGACAGGCCCTGCCCCGGGGCCCCTCAGTCGGCGCTCCGTGCGCCCAGGTACATCCACCCGTCCGTCTTCGCCTCGTTCATCGCCAGCACGAACAGTTCGCCATTGGTGGTGCTGACGTGGGCGATGCCGCTGGCCGTGGCGCCGTCGCCCAGGGCACACGCGCTGCCGGCAAAGCGCAGGCGCACGTTGAACACCGCCTTGCCACCCGGGCGGGGGGTGGCGGTGCCGCTGGCGGCGCAGCCGTCGGGCGAGGTCATCACAAAGGCACCGTCGCTGGCCACGCTCAGCGCCATGCCGATCACCGGGCCGCGGCGGCCCAGGGCGTCGCCGGCGTAGCGGCCTTGCAGGTCGGCCAGGCGGGCCGGCTGGTCGTAGCCGGGGGCGTAGCGGCCGCTGATCTGGGTGCCGAACGCGGTGGTGAGGGTGATGGCCTGCCGGGCGATGTAGCTGCCGGTGTGCGTGGTGGCGCCCACGGTGTTCGACGGGATGTCGAACGCCCGGCCGCTGCCGTTCAAGGCGCCGTTGGCCGACCGGGTGGTGCCGTGGAACGCGCCCAGGACGGTGCCCTGGGCTTCGTAGATGCCCCAGGTTTCACCGCCGTCCAGGATGGCCCATTGGACGTTGATGCCGCTGGGCAGGGTGGCGATCCAGAAGCCCTCGGCGCTGTCGGTGGCGGGCGAATCGCCGTCCAGGCTGGCCGCGTTGGCGTTCGGGCCCCCGCACAGGGCGGTACACAGGGCGGCAATGGCAAGCAGGGAGGTGCGCATGGGGTCGGTCGGGCTGGGTTGGTGCGGCAGGGCGCGAGGGGCGATCTTGCCTTGAACCGGGCGGCGTGCGCACCACGCCCCCGCGTGCCCGGCGGAGAAGGGAGGTGCCGCTCGGCGCTCACCGGCCTTGTGGTCTGAGCGTTTGACCGAAATGTTCAGAAAAAAACGGAAGGTCGTTCCCGGTGTGGGGCTGGCGGGTTGGCCCGCACAATCGCCGGTCCCATCAAGGGGAGTAACCAGCCCGCCAGCGGACAGCCTGTCCGGCCCGGCGGGCGGGGCATCCGTCAGTACGCGGCCTTCCTGCAAGGCCGCCGGATGTCCCGGACCCGGCACCCCGCCCGGTCCCGGCCAGACCTTGGAGGGTGTTCTTCCACCGATCAACACCGTCCTCTCGAAAAGGTCTTTTCACTCATGGAAACCATCGCACCCCTGTGGCTCTGGGGCGTCTTCGTCGCCTTCGTGCTCGCGGCCCTGTTTGTCGACTTCGTCGTGCTCAAGAAGCAGGGCGCCCACGCCGTGGGCGTCAAGGAAGCGCTGAACTGGTCGCTGGCCTGGATCGGCGTCAGCTTCGTCTTCAACGGCATGCTGTGGTGGGCCATCAAGGACACCACCGGTTCGACCGCGATCGCGAACGAAAAATCGCTGGAGTTCCTGACCGGCTACCTGATCGAAAAGAGCCTGGCGGTCGACAACATCTTTGTCTTCCTGCTGATCTTCACCTACTTCGCGGTGCCGCCGGCGTTCCAGAAGCGGGTGCTCATGATCGGCATCCTGGGCGCCATCGTGCTGCGCACCATCATGATCCTGGTGGGCGCCTGGCTGCTGGAGCAGTTCCACTGGATCCTGTACGTGTTCGGCGCCTTCCAGATCCTCACCGGCGTCAAGATGTGGTGGGCCGCGGGCAAGGAAGAGAGCCTGGACGACAACCCCGCGCTCAAGCTGCTGCGCAAGGTCATGCCGGTGAGCAAGCAGTTCGACGGCGAGAAATTCTTCACCGTCGAGAACGGCAAGAAGATCGCCACGCCGCTGCTGATGGTGATCGCCATGGTGGGCCTGACCGACGTGATCTTCGCGGTGGACTCGATCCCGGCCATCTTCGCCATCACCAAGGACCCGTTCATCGTGCTGACCAGCAACGTGTTCGCCATCCTGGGCCTGCGCGCCATGTTCTTCCTGCTGCAGGCCGCGGCCAGCCGCTTCCACCTGCTGAACTACGGTCTGGCCGTGATCCTGGTCTTCATCGGCACCAAGATGATGCTGATCGACATCTTCAAGATCCCGGTGGCCGTGTCGCTGGGGGTGGTGCTGGGCATCCTGGCCATCACCATGCTCTGGAGCGCCAAAACCGCTCCCAACACCTGATCCCGCCCACCCGCCGGGGGCGCCAGACGCGATGTGACGGAAGTCACATCGCGTTTTTTTTGAGCAAAAAGGGCTTCATTTCCGGGTGTTTTGAACCGATTGCATCTTGGCAAACGCACCACATTGGTGAACAAGAACGCCCCCACGTTGGCGGCGGTCTGCAACGGAGGCATCCATGCATTACTGGTTTCAGCGGTGGTCCATCGTGGCCAAACTGCGTTTCATGGCCCTGCTGGGCATCGGCAGCCTGCTGGCGCTGGCGGTGTGGCAGGGCTTTGATGCCCACGACCGTGGGTACGAAGCGCGCCAGAAAGCCACGCGCCACACGGTGGAGGTGGCGCACGGCCTGCTGGTCTGGGCGCACGGCCTGGAAACCAGTGGCCAGATGGACCGCGCCGCCGCCCAGCAGCTGGCGCGCCAGGCGGTGTCGAAGCTGCGGTACGAGGGCAGCGAATACTTCTGGATCAACGACATGCACCCCCGGGTGGTGATGCACCCCATCAAGCCCGCGCTGGACGGGCAGGACGCGTCCGACATCAAAGACCCGAACGGGCTGCACCTGTTCAAGGCCTTCGTCGAGAAGGTCCGGCAGGACAAAGAGGGCTTCGTGTCCTACCTCTGGCCCAAGCCGGGCAGCGAGAAGCCGGTGGAGAAGCTCTCCTACGTCAAAGGCTTCGAGCCCTGGGGCTGGGTGATCGGATCGGGCATCTACATCGACGACCTGCGCGCCGAGCTGATGCAGTACATCCAGCGCCTGCTGGTCATCGTCGCCGTGGCGCTGGCGCTGACCGTCGCGCTCACGCGCAGCATCTCGCGCTCCATCGTCAGGGGCCTGAACAAGGCCATGCGCGTGGCCAAGGCCATCGCGCAGGGCGACATCAGCCAGGAGATCAAGGTGCGCGGCGGGCACGATGAAGTGGGCCAGCTCATGCAGTCCATGGCCGAGATGAACGCCAACCTGCGCCGCATGGTGGGCATGGTGCAGGACTCGGCCCACAGCATGGAGACGGCGGCCAGCGAGATCGCGGCGGGCAACAACGACCTGTCGGGCCGGACCGAGCAGACCGCGTCCAACCTGGAGCAGACGGCCGCGGCCATGGCGCAGATCCACGAGACCGTGGCCGAGAACGCGCAGGCCGCGGAGCAGGCTGGCGTTATCGCGGCCGAGGCCTCGCGCACCGCGCACGACGGCAGCCAGGTGGTGCACGACGTGGTGCAGACCATGGACCAGATCACCCACGCCTCCCGGCGCATCTCGGACATCACCGGCGTGATCGACGGCATCGCCTTCCAGACCAACATCCTGGCCCTGAACGCCGCGGTGGAAGCGGCACGCGCCGGCGAGCAGGGCCGGGGTTTTGCGGTGGTGGCCGGCGAGGTGCGCACCCTCGCCACGCGTTCGGCCGAGGCGGCCAAGGAGATCAAGCAGCTGATCGGCGAGTCGGTCGAGCGCGTGGCGTCGGGCGGGCAACAGGTCACCCGCGCCGGCCAGACCATGCGCGAACTGGTGGACGAGGTGCAACAGCTCTCGGGCTTGGTGGACACCATGCGCCGTGCCAACCAGGAGCAGGCCATTGGCGTGGGCGAGGTGAACCTGGCGGTGGCCAACCTGGACCAGATGACGCAGCAGAACTCGGCCCTGGTGGAAGAAAGCGCCGCCGCGGCCGGCGCCCTGCGCGACCAGGCCCAGCACCTGCTGGAGTCGGTGAAAGTGTTCCGCCTGCAGGCCCACTGACCGCCCGCGGGCGGCGACCCGTTTCCGTGGCGGAGCGTGGGGGCGCGACGACCGCAGCGAAGGGCCGCCCCAAGCAAGGTCAGCCCCCTTGGGGGGCAGCGACCCGCGCAGCGGCGGAGCGTGGGGGTCCTATTTTTTCCGCCGCTCCGGCGTGGGCATCAGCACGTCGATTTCCTGTTGCAGCGTCTGCACGAGGCGCGCGTACACCTGCAGCTTCTGCCCGCTCTCGCGCAGCCGCTCGGCCAGGCGGCTGGCGATGGCGGTCATCAGCTTGGCGGCGGTGGCGGGCTGTTCGGCGATCAGGGCTTCCAGCGCCTCGCGCGTGAGCACGGCGCAGGCCACGTCGGTGCTGGCGGTGCAGCTGGCCGAGCGTGCCTCACCGTCCACCAATGACATTTCGCCGATCAGGCTGCCCGGCCCCAGCACGCTGAGCGTGACGGGTGCGTTGCGGCTGGCCTGCAGCTTTTCCACCGTGATCTCACCGCCCAGCACCAGCACCATGAAACCGGTGTCGTCGGCCTCGCCCTGGCGGATGACGGTGGCGCCCGCCTTGTAGCGGCGCGGGCGCATGAAGCCGACCACGGTGAGCGCCTCGGCCTCGCTCAGCTGCATCAGCGCGGTGGGCGCGCGCAGCAGGCGGGCGGCTTCGTGCGCCGCGTCAGACGCGTCCACCAGCGCGCGTCGGTCGGCGGGCAGGCGCGATTCGGGCGCATCGGCCTCGGGGGATTTGCCAAACAACTTCTCGAACAGGGACATGGCCGCATTGTGCCGCGCCGCTGCTGCCGGGCGGTGTGAACAAATGCGCCGCGCGCGGTGCGGCGGCACGCCTCGTGCTAAGCCTTTGGTATGACTTCCGCCACCGTTGCCCGACTCACCCATTCCTGGCTGGACGACGGCCACGCCCTGCTGGCCGGTTCGCTGTTCGTGGCGCTCGGGCTGATCATGTTCGCCCACGCCGGCCTGCTCACCGGCGGTGTGGCCGGCGTGGCCTTTCTGGTGAGCTACGCCACCGGCTGGAGCCTGGCGCTGTGCTTTTTCGGTTTCAGCCTGCCGTTCTTCTGGCTGTCATGGCGGCGGCTGGGGCCGGCCTTCACGCTCAAGAGCCTGGTGGCCGTGAGCCTGGTCTCGGTCTTCACGGCGCTGGCACCCAAGGTGGTGCGCTTCGAGCTGCTCAACCCCTGGGTGGCCTCGGTGCTGGGGGGCTTTCTCATCGGTTTTGGCCTGCTGGCCCTGCTGCGCCACCAGGCCAGCGTGGGCGGGGTCAACATCGTGGCGCAGTGGCTGCAGCAGACCCGCGGCGTGCGCGCCGGCCATGTGCAGATGGCGGTGGACATCCTGGTGGTGCTGGCCGCGCTGGCGGTGGTGCCGCCCGAGCGGGTGCTGCAGTCGGTACTGGGCGCGGTGGCGATCGGCGCCATCCTGACGCTCAACCACCGGCCCGGGCGTTACCTGGGCGTCTGACGGGGCGGGTCCCGCAGCCTCAGGGCAGCGGAATCCACTCGTCGTGGTCGTCCGGTGGCAGGGCGAAGCGGCCGGCGCGCCAGTCGGCCTTCGCCTGTTCGATGCGCTCCTGGCGCGAGGACACGAAGTTCCAGAACATGTGGCGATCGCCCAGCGGCTGGCCACCGAAGACCATGAGCGTGGCGCCGTCGGCTCCCGCCGTGATGCTGTCGCCCTCACCGGTGAACACCAGCAACTGTCCGGGTGCGGCCGTGGAGTCACCGTGCGTCACCGCGCCGCGTGCGACGTACACCGCCTGCTCGGCGTGGCCACTGGGCAGGGCCAGCGTGGCGCCGGGTCGCAGCTGTGCGTGCAGCGCGAACAGGGGTGAGTGCGTGCGCACCGGCGTGGTCTGCCCGTAGGCGCTGCCGGCGAACAGGCGCCACCACACGCCGCCATCCTGGTGCTCGGGCATCAGGGCCTGCGGGTAGTGGGTGAAGGCGGGGTCGCATTCCTCGTCCGCCTCGGGCAGCGCGACCCAGAACTGCATCAGCTCCAGCCCGCCGCGGGCGAACGAGTCGGGGTGGGTGAAGCGCTCGGAATGGCTGATGCCGCGGCCCGCGGTCATCCAGTTCACGTCGCCGGGCTTGATGTCTTGCCGGATGCCCAGGCTGTCGCGGTGCGTGATCTGGCCGCTGAGCAGGTAGCTCACGGTGGACAGGCCAATGTGCGGGTGCGGCCGAACGTCGGCGCCCCGCAGGTGTTCGGGCGCCAGCGTCACCGGACCCGCGTGGTCCAGGAACACGAAGGGCCCCACGTGGCGGCGCTTCGCATACGGCAACACGCGCCGCACCGTCAGCCCGTGGCCCAAGTCGCCGTGGCGGGCGGTGATCAGCATTTCAAACATGTCAGAGCCTTCCCATCCGGCCGGACTGGAAATCCACGAAGGCCTGCTGGATCTCCTGCGGCGTGTTCATCACGAAGGGGCCGTAGCCCACCACCGGCTCGTCGATGGGTTCGCCGCACAGCCACAGCAGCGTGGTGTCGGCCAGGGCGGTGAGCTGCACGCCCGCACCGTCGCGTGTGTAGACGATCATTTCCGCATCGCCGGCTTCCTGGCCGTCGGCCGTTTTCACCCGGCCCTGGTAGACCAGCGGCACCGTGGTGTGGCCCTCGGGCGCGGGCAGGGTGACGGTGTGGCCGGCCTTGAGCTGCACGTCCCACACCTGCATGGGCGTGAAGGTTTTCGCCGGGCCGATGGCGCCGTCGAAGGTGCCGGCGATGGGCCGCACCGTGCCGGCGGCGGCGGCGTGCACGTCGGTCAGCGGCAGCGTGGGGATCTTCGACGCGGCGATGCCCTGGTAGCCGGGCTGCGCCATCTTGTCGCGCGCGGGCAGGTTCACCCAGAGCTGCACCATGCGGAAGGGGCCGCCCGTGCGGGCGTAGGCCTCGCTGTGGAATTCTTCGTGCACGATGCCCGCGGCTGCGGTCATCCACTGCACCTCGCCGGGACCGATGGTGCCGCCGCCGCCGGACGAGTCGCGGTGCGTGACCTCGCCGTCGTAGACGATGGTCACGGTCTCGAAGCCGCGGTGCGGGTGCGCGCCGACGCCTCGCCGCTTCGTGGTCGGCTCGAAGACCACCGGGCCGCCGTAGTCGAGCATGAGGAAGGGCGAGAACGCGGCGGGGTCGTCGTTGTACGAAAACAGGGTGCGCACCGGAAAACCATCGCCGACCCAGTGGCCCTGCGTGTTGCGCTGGATGAATTGCACGGACTTCATCGTGGGAGTCTCCTTTGAAGGTCCATTGTGGGGCGGAGCCGC